>JAUXRT010000295.1 GCA_030681635.1 Reyranella sp. | reverse complement strand
AGGCCGTTCGCGCCACGACGTAGGTCTCTCTTTCCCTGCTACACTTCCCTCGATGAATCTCCGAGGGAAGAGTCTCGTCTTTGCCATGGCGGTGGGACAGGTTGGCAGTCTGTTGCCGCACGTCGCCGTGCCGTCGACCATGCCGGGGTTCCTCATTCCCGAATGGGGTCTCAGCTACGGCGAGGCCGGGCTGATGGCGAGTGCCTATGCCATCGGCTACATGCTGGCCGCCCCCGTCCTCACCACGCTCACCGACCGTCTCGACGGACGACGCATCCTCATCCTGGGGTCCCTCATCAATGCCGCCGGCGCGATCGGCTTCGGCCTGCTGGCCGACGGCATGGCCTCGGCGATGCTTCTGTGGGCGCTGACCGGCATCGGCTTTGCCGGCTCCTACATGCCGGGACTGAAGGCGCTCAGCGATCGGCTCGATCCCGGCGAGAGCTCGCGCAGCCTCACTTTCTACACCTCGGCCTTCTCCTTCGGCGTCGGCCTCTCCTTCCTGGCCTGCCAGCTCATCGCCGACGCCTTCGGCTGGCGCTGGGCCTTCATCGTCACCGGCCTCGCGCCCCTGATCATGACTTTCGTCGCCTGGTCGCTGAAGCCGGTGACGCCGGCCCCGCGCGCCGGCCCGCTGCTCGATCTCGCGCCGGCGCTGCGCAATCGCGCCGCGCTGGGCTACTCCTTCGCCTACGGCGCGCACTGCTTCGAACTCTATGGTCTCCGCACCTGGCTGGTCGCCTTCTGGGGCTTTGTCGCGGCGGGTGGCGGCGCGCCGCTGGGCGCCGTTGCGGTGAGCGCGCTCGTCACGATCCTCGCCATGCCGGCCAGCATCCTCGGCAACGAACTCGCCCTGAAGCTCGGCCGCCATCGCGCCGTCACCGTGGTGATGCTGCTCTCCGCCGCCGTGGCGCTCGGCATCGGCTTCACCGCCGGCTTCTCGCCCTGGCTGACGCTCGGCCTGATGTTCGTCTACGCCTTCACCGTGCCCGGCGACTCGGGCGCACTGACCTCGGGCATGGCCGCCGCCGCCGATCCGCGCTACCGCGGCGCCAGCATGGCCGTGCATTCCACCGTCGGCTTCGGCCTCACCGCTGCCGGCGGCTGGGTGATCGGCGTGACGCTCGATCTCGCGGGCGGCGTCACCCAGCCCGGCGCGTGGGCCTCGGCCTATGCCGTGATGGCGCTGGGCGCGGCGATGGGGCCGGTGTGCTTGTGGTGGTCGCGGCGCACACCGTGACACGCGACTCCGCGGCGCGACCTGGTGGTGGCCGGCCCTAGCGGTGATGGGCGAGGAGGTCGTCGGGCTGCTGGTCGTAGAAATGGACCTGCATCCGCATCGCCCCGATCGGCTCCACCCAGTGCGGCTGCTCGGGCAGGATCAGGCCCGGATTGCCGGGCGTCAGGATTGTTTCGCCCTCTCCATTGGCCAGGCTGAACTTCAGCTCCCCCTCGAGCACTTCGATCACACCCCAGGTGCCGGCCTTCGTCTTGTGCTCGCCACGCAAGGCGGCGGGCAGGGTCTTCTCGTTGAAAACCGGCGTCGAGCGATAGGGAACGGCCATGTCAGGCGGCCTGGCGGTTGTTGGCGGCGGGGACGGCGGAGGTTTCGATGATGCTCTCCTCGGGAGTGGATTGCGGCCGCGGACGGGAAGCCTCGTCCGAATGATGTCATGATCGATCCGTTCGACGTCTAAATGGTGATTGTTCCCGTCGATAGTTATGGGTGAAGTTGACGCATGAGCGCGCGCTGGCTCCTCTTGGTGATGTTCTGGGCCGTGCCCGGCTGGGTCGTACCGGTCTCGGCGCAGCAGAACGTGCGCGTCCCGGTGGAGCAGGCCGGCCGCACCGTCCAGCTCGCGGCCCAACTCTTCAAGCCCGCCAACGCGACCGGCCGCGTTCCCGCCGTCGCGATCTTCCATGGCTGCGGCGGCCCGGGCCAGAACACCGCGCGCATGGCGGGGCTGCTGGCCTCGTGGGGCTATGCGGCGCTGGTCGTCGACAGTTTTTCCGCGCGCGGCCTGAAAGACATATGCGGCCGCAACTGGCCGTCGCAGGCCGACGCCGAGACGCGCGCGCCCGATATCGACGCAGCACTGGCCTGGCTCGGCACGCAGAGCTTCGTCGATCCGAAGAGACTCGCCGTCATGGGCTATTCCTACGGCGGCGGCGTGGCACTGCTGCGCGCGCTCGCACCTTCGCCCAACTCCTCGGGGGCGCGCGCGGTCGTGCTGGTCTATCCCGATTGCGCCTTGGCCGATCCGCTGGGGCCGACGCTCACGGTGCGCCAGCCGACCCTGTTCGCCATGGGCGCGCTCGACGACTGGACGCCGCCGGCGCAATGCCGCGCCGTGATCGATCGTATCGCAAAGGGCCGCGAGCTGGTCGAAACGCGCGTCTACGAGGGTGCGCACCACAGTTTCGATGCGCTCGGTCTCCCCGTGCGCTATCTCGAGGGCGTCGGCAACCGCAGCAAGCCCGGCGGCTGCTGCGGCGCGCATTACGGCGCGCACGAGCCGGCGTGGAAGAAGTTCGTGGCCGACGTGCAGGCATTCCTCGCCAAGGCACTGGCGCCCTAACCCGGAGAATCAGGACTGATGACCAAGACGATCTGGCACTGCCACATCGCCGTGTCGCTCGACGGCAAGATCGCGCGGCCCGACGGCTCGTTCGACTGGCTGGAAGGCTATCCGCCGCAGGAATTCGGCCTAAAAGCCTTCCTGGCCGAGGTCGACGCCATCGTGATGGGCCGCACCACCTACGAGGTCACGCGCGGCTTCGATCCATGGCCGCATCCCGGCATGCGCACGCTGGTGGTGACCAGCCGGCCGCTAAAAGATCCGCCGGAAGGCGTCGAGGCGCGTCCGGCCGATTTCGCCGCCATCGCCGCCGAGCTGGAGGGCAGGGGCTGTCGCCGCGTCTGGGTCGAGGGCGGCGGCCAGGTGATCCGCGGCATGATGGCGGCAGGCAAGTTCGACGTGCTGGAGATGGCGGTGCTGCCGCTGGTCCTGGGCGACGGCATTCCGCTGTTTCCCGAAGGCACGCCCGGCCTCGGGCTGCGGTTGGTCAAGTGCGAGCCGCGCACGGGCGGGGCGCTGCATGTGGTCTACGAAGCCGTGCGCTGATCTCCATCAGCCCATGGTCAGGCGAACGATGTGCGTGAGGCCGTCGTTGTGCAGTCGAAGGCGCGCGCTGCCTTCCTCTAGGGGCTGCGCAACGCCATCGATCTCGACGGCCGAGATACCGCGGCTGACGCCGTTGGCATTGCTCACGGAAATTTCGTAGACCGCGCCGCGATACTTCAAGGTCATGTCGAAGCCTGGCCAATCCTTGGGAATACAGGGGTCGATCACCAGGAAATCGCCCTTCACGCGCAGCCCGAGAATGGATTCCACGCCGGCGCGGTAGAGCCAGCCGGCCGAGCCCGAATACCAGGTCCAGCCGCCCCGCCCGACATGCGGTGCCACCGAATAGACGTCGGCCGCCACGACATAGGGCTCGACCTTGTAACGCAGCACGCCGGCCCGCGTCGCGGTGTGGTTCACCGGGTTGATCAGGGCGAACAGCTCGCCTGCCTTGTCGCCCTGGCCGAGGGCGGCGAAGCCCATGATCGACCAGGCGGCGGCATGGGTATATTGCCCGCCGTTCTCGCGAATGCCCGGCGGATAGCCCTTGATGTAGCCGGGCTCGAGCACGGTCTTGTCGAAGGGCGGCGTGAACAGCGGCGCCACATGATCCTCGCGCCGCACGAGATGGAGATCGAGCGCCGCCATCGCCTGCGCCGCCCGCTCCGGCGAGGCCGCGCCCGAGATCGCGGCCCAGGATTGCGCGATGGAATCGATGCGGCATTCGTCGCTGCTGGCCGAGCCCAGCGGTGTGCCGTCGTCATAGTAGCCGCGGCGGTACCATTCGCCGTCCCACCCGTCGCGGTCGAGCGCCACCCGCAAAGCCTCGGCATGCGCCGTCCAGGCCTCCGCCCGCGCAATTTCGCCGCGCGCGCGTGCGATCGGCGCGAAGGCTTTCAGCGCGGCATACACGAACCAGCCCAGCCAGACGCTTTCGCCTCGCCCGGCTTCGCCCACCATGTTCATGCCGTCGTTCCAGTCGCCGGTGCCCATCAGCGGCAGGCCGTGGACGCCGGTGGCGAGGCTGAGATCGAGGCCGCGCGCGCAGTGCTCGAACAGCGAGGCGCTCTCGTCGGCCTGGTTGGGCTGGAAATAGAGATCGTGCTCGCCGTGCCGGAGCGCGGGGCCGTCGATGAACGGCACGGACTCGTCGAGGATCGCGGCGTCGCCCGTGGTCTCGACGTAGTGCGCCGCCACCGTGGCGAGCCAGGCGCGGTCGTCGGAGATGCGCGTGCGAACGCCCTGGCCGGCCGGGGGGAACCACCAATGCTGGACGTCGCCCTCGACGAACTGGCGGCCGGCCGCGCGCAGGATATGGGCGCGTGCGAGGTCGGGCCGGGCGACGGCCAGCGACATGACGTCCTGGAGCTGGTCGCGGAAGCCGTAGGCGCCGCTCGCCTGATAGAAGCCGGCACGCGCCCAGTAGCGGCAGGCCAGCGTCTGGTAGAGCAGCCAGCCGTTGAGCAGCAGGTCCATCGAGCGGTCCGGCGTCTTGACCTGAAGCGTGTCCAGCGTCTCGTCCCAGAAGGAGACGACGTCGCGGTGGCTGGCATTGAGGTCGGCGGCGCGATAGCGCTCGATCAGCGCGCGGGCGGCGGCGGCGTCGTCGGCCTGTCCGAGGAAGAAGACGATCTCCGTCGAGGCGCCGCGGTCGAGCTCGATCGTGGTCTGCAGCGCCGCGCACGGATCGAGGCCGCGCGCGCAGTGCTCGAACAGCGAGGCGCTCTCGTCGGCCTGGTTGGGCTGGAAATAGAGATCGTGCTC
>JAUXRT010000290.1 GCA_030681635.1 Reyranella sp. | reverse complement strand
TGCCTTGCCAGCCATGGCCCGCCGCCTGGGCCGAGGGTTTTTCCATCAGCGGCGCGGTGTCGACGAAGACTTTTATGGAGTGGCGGTAGTTGTCCCAGATGAAGCGGCCGAGCGCCTTCAGCTTGGTCTTCATCACCTCGTGATAGTCGCGGCCCTGGGCGTAGACCGAGATCGCGCCCTGCTCACGCTGATCCTGCGCCGCGCGCGGATCGATTGTCGGCCCGTAGTTGAGCGCCAGCGACACCACGGTCCTTGCGTCGGGCCACAGCGTCGCGGGATCGACGCGCTCCGGCGTGCGCTCGCCCAGCCAGCCCATGTCGCCCTGGAAGCCCAGCTCGACGAACTGTGTGAGCTGCGCCAGCCGCTCGGCCCGCGCCTCGGGCGCCAGGGTGGCGGCGGCAAAGCCCACGGCATCGAAGCCCAGCCTCAGCGCTTCGTCGCGGATGGCGTCGCGCAGCTCGAGCGGCGTCGCCGGCTTGGGCGGTCGCTTCGGTGTTGGTGGAAGACGGGCCACTATCCCCGGCCGCGATAGGCCGCGACGCCCGGATCGGGCAGCCACAGCCCCTTGGGCGGCAGGCCGGTCTGCCAGAACACGTCGATCGGCATGCCGCCGCGCGGATACCAGTAGCCGCCGATCCGGAGCCAGCGCGGCGCCAGCACCTTGGCCAGCCGCTGGCCGATGGAAAGCGTGCAGGCCTCGTGGAAGTCGGCGTGGTTGCGGAAGCTGCCGAGGAAGAGCTTCAGCGACTTGCTCTCGATCAGCTTCGCCTTGGGCGCGTAGTCGATCACCAGATGGGCGAAGTCGGGCTGGCCGGTCATCGGGCAGAGGGTCGTGAATTCCGGCGCCGTGAAGCGCACCAGATAGAGGTCGCGCGGATTGGCATTCGGCACCGTTTCCAGCACCGCCTTGTCGGGCGAGGCCGGCAGCGCCGCCGGGCGGCCCAATTGCGTCAGATGTCCGTACTTCTTTGCCATGTCCTCTCCTGCCACTCACCCACCCTCTCCCCCTAACGGGGGAGAGGAACATGAGGAGCATCCTCATTTTAACCATCATATGCTAAGCGGGCCGTCATGACTCACAGGGTTGCCATCGTGGGCGCCGGTCCTTCCGGCTTCTATGCCGCCGACGGGCTGCTGCGCGCCAGTCCCGACCTCCACATCGACCTGATCGACCGCCTGCCGACGCCGCATGGGCTGGTACGTGCAGGCGTCGCGCCGGATCATCAGGGCACCAAGGCGGTCGCCCGCCAGTTCGACCGGCTGCTGGCCCAGCCCGACGTGCGGTTTGCCGGCAATCTCGAGATCGGCCGCGACCTCTCCTGGGACGAAGTGCGGGCAGGCTACGACGCGGTGATCGTGGCCACCGGCATGGTGATCGACCGCAAGCTCGGCCTTCCGGGCGAGGCCGAGCCGCTGGTCCTAGGCTCATGGCGGTTCGTGGCCTGGCTGAACGGCCATCCCGACTTCCGCCAGGGACCTGATCTCTCCAAGGTGAAACGTGTTGCGGTGATCGGCAACGGCAACGTGGCGCTCGACGTCGCCCGCCTGCTGGCCAAGAACGCCGAGGAGATGGCCAAGAGCGACATCGTGCCGGCGGCGGCCGAGGCAATCGTGGCGGCGCCGCTCACCGACATCTATGTGATCGGCCGGCGTGGGCCCGAGCACGCGTCTTTCACCGGCAACGAGCTGGCCGAGATGGGGCGCCTGGCGCGGGCCGTGTCCGTGACCGACGCCACGATGCTCGACGGGCATCCGCCGGCGTCGGACCCGACTCCCGAGCGGCTGCGCAAGGCCAAGAACCTCGAGATACTGAAGGGCTTTGCGGCCAACAAGCCGGGCAGTAAGCCCGTTACCGTGCACTTTCTGTTCAATGCCGCGCCCGTTGCCTTTGGTCCCGGCGATCTGGAGCTCACGACCGGCACGCTGCCGATCGATCTGGCGATCACCTGCATCGGCTACAGCGGCGAGGATTTTCCCAAGGCCGAGGGCGTGTTCGCGGTCGGCTGGGCCAGGCGCGGCCCCAGCGGCACGATCCCGACCAACCGCGCCGACAGCCACGCCGTGGCGCAGCAGGTCGCGGCTTGGTTGAAAGAGCGCGATCCCAAGAGCGGTCCCGATCCGTTGCCGATCTGCGTCGACGCCGACGGCTGGCACCGTATCGACAAGGCCGAGACGGCGGCCGGCGCGGCCCAGGGCCGGCCTCGCGTGAAGTTGACCGAGTGGCAAGCCCTGTTGGACGTCGCGCAAGGCGGCTGACGGCCCTATTCTTGCCTCTTGGGCGGGGAGCCAGGAGGATTGCCATGTTGTTGAAGACCGGTCGTCATATCGTTTGCACGCTTGCCGCCATTGGCGCGCTGGCGGCGTCCGCCTCGGCGCAGACGACGCTCAAGGTCGCGCTGCATTCCGACCT
Source organism: Reyranella sp. (assembly GCA_030681635.1). GTDB lineage: Bacteria > Pseudomonadota > Alphaproteobacteria > Reyranellales > Reyranellaceae > Reyranella. The sequence goes on along the minus strand of JAUXRT010000290.1, from coordinate 1,938 downwards.
CAAGATCATCGACCCGATCTGGACGACCGCGCTGATCTCCACCCATCACGGCAACATGATCTACGACACGCTGTTTGCGCTCGACGGCAAGCTCGAGGTCAAGCCGCAGATGGTCGACACCTGGACGGTCTCGCCCGACAAGCTCACCTGGACCTTCACCTTGCGCGATGGCCTCGAATGGCACGACGGCAAGCCGGTGACGGCCGAGGATTGCGTCGCTTCGATCAAGCGCTGGGGCGCCAAGGACTCGATGGGCCAGAAGCTGATGGGCGTCGTGGCCGATCTCAGCGCGCCCGACGCCAAGACCATCAAGATGGTGCTGAAGGAGCCCTACGGGCTGGTCCTCGAATCGCTCGGCAAGTCGAGCTCGAACGCGCCCTACATGATGCCCAAGTCGGTGGCCGCCACCGATCCCAACACCCAGATCACCGACGCCACGGGTTCCGGGCCGTTCATCTTCAAGAAGGACGAGTGGCGGGCCGGCGAGAAGGCGGTCTACGTCAAGAACCCCAAGTACAAGCCGCGCAACGAGCCGGCCTCGGGCCTGGCCGGCGGCAAGGTCGCCAAGGTCGACCGCGTCGAATGGCTGACGCTGCCCGATACCCAGACCCAGGTGAATGCGCTGATCAACGGCGAGGTCGACCTGGTCGAGATCGTGCCGCCCGACCTGCTGCCGCTGCTGGCCAAGGAAAAGAACATCAAGGTCACCGTCGTCAACACGGCGGGCCGGCAGTACGCCATGCGCTTCAACGTGCTGCATAAGCCGTTCGACAATGCCAAGGTGCGCCAGGCCGTGCTCTACGCGCTGACGCAGAAGGAATTCCTCGAGGCCAACGTCGGCAACCCGACCTACTACAAGGAATGCAAGTCGCTGTTCCCCTGCGGCTCGCCGCTGGAATCGACCAAGGGCTGGGACGACAAGATCTCGGGCAACATCGCCAAGGCCAAGGCGCTGCTGGCCGAAGCGGGCTACGACGGCACGCCCATCGTGCTGCTGCACCAGACCGACACGCCGGGCCACAACAACCTCGCCACGGTCGCCAAGGCCCAGCTCGAGAAGGCCGGCTTCAAGGTCGACGTGCAGCCGATGGACTGGCAGACCCTGGTGACGCGCCGCGCCAAGAAGGACGCGCCGGACAAGGGCGGCTGGGGCGCCTACTTCACCTCATGGGGCGCCACCGACGTGCTGAACCCTGTTTCGGCGGCCTTCCTCAACGCCTCGTGCGACAAGGCGACGTTCGGCTGGTCATGCGACGCCGAGCTGGAAAAGCTGCGCGACGCCTACGCCAGGGAGCCTGATCCGGCCAAGCAGAAGCAGATCGCCGAGGCCGTGCAGCTCCGTGTGCTGGACTATCCGACGCACGTGCCGCTCGGCCAGTTCACGACGCCGACGGCGATCCGCACCAACATCGACGGCCTCTTGCAGACGCCGTCGCTGGCGCTTTGGAACGTCGAGAAGAAATAGCGCTGGGGGCGCGCCACTCCAGTGGCGCGATCAGGATTCATGAGAAGACGCGCCACTGCGGGCGGAGGTGACTCCGCCCGCAGTGGCGCGCCCCCAGCTCAGTCCAGCCTGACGCTGATTCCTTCGAGGCCCTTCTTCGAGGCCGGATAGCGTTTCATGACCTCGGCGTCGTGGCCGGGGATCACCATCTCGATACGGCCGTCGGCCAGCTTCTTCAGCTTGTCGTAGCCCGCCAGCATGTCGGCCACCGAGGAGACGATGGCGAACAGCTTGTCGTTGTTGACGCCCCAGAAATAGTGGCTGGCATCGGAGGCCAGCACGAGCCAGCCGTTGCGCGTGTTGATGCGCACGGACTGGATGCCGGCGGTGTGGCCGCCGATCAGGTGCAGCGAGATGCCGGGCTGCAATTCCTCGTCGCCGTCGTGGAAGACCACGCGCTTGCCGTAGACGGCGCGCACCATGCCGACGATGTC
>JAUXRT010000105.1 GCA_030681635.1 Reyranella sp. | reverse complement strand
CCGCATGTTCCAGGGCACCGACGACGAGATGGCCATTCAGCAGGCGATCTTCACCCGCAAGGGCGTCGACCGCGTGTTGAAGTACGCCTTCGAGTTCGCCAGCACCACGAAGAAGAAGCACGTCACCTCGGCCACCAAGTCCAATGGCATCATCCACACCATGCCGTTCTGGGACGAGCGTTTCGACGCGATGCGGAAGAAGTATCCGAACATCAAGGCGGACCAGTATCACATCGATATCCTGACCGCGCATGTCGTGCGCAACCCGGACTGGTTCGACGTCGAGGTCGGCTCCAACCTGATCGGCGATATCCTCTCGGACCTCGGCCCGGCGCTCACCGGCTCGATCGGCGTGGCGCCGTCGGGCAACATCAATCCGGAGCGCAAGTTCCCTTCGATGTTCGAGCCGGTCCATGGCTCGGCGCCGGACATTGCAGGCCAAGGCATCGCCAACCCGATCGGCCAGATCTGGTCGGGCGCCATGATGGTGCGGCATCTGGGCTATCCCGAGGCGGCCGAGTGCATCGAGCGCGCGATCGCTGAATCGCTGCTTGAGGGCAACCCGCGGACCAAGGACCTGGGCGGCAACGGCGACACTAAGACCGTGGGCGCCGCCATTGCAGAGCTCGTGAAGACGGTGTAGCAGCCGCATAATGCATAATATTGTCAGGCATTCAGGGAGGACCCCATGAAGAGACGTATTCTGCTCGCGACTGCTGCAGCTGCCGGCCTTGCCGTCGCCCCGCTCAGCGCGATGGCGCAGGCGGCCTATCCGACGAAGCCGATCACGGTCATCGTGCCGTTCGCGGCCGGTGGCCCGACCGACGCGCTGGCTCGCGTGCTGACGGCGCGCATGGGCGAGGCCCTCGGCCAGACCATGATCGTCGAGAATGTCGGCGGCGCCGGCGGGACGATCGGCGTCAACAAGGCGGCCAAGGCGACGCCGGACGGCTACACGATCCTCTTCACCCACATGGGCACGCTCGCGGTCAACATCGCGCTCTACAAGTCGCTCCCCTATGACAGCCAGAAGGACCTCGAGCCGGTCGGCCTCGGCGGCACCAACCCGATGGTGCTGGTCGTCAAGAAGGACCTGCCGGTCAAGGATTTCGCCGAGTTCCAGGCTTACGTGAAGGCCAACCAGAAGAAGGCGCAGTACGGCATGGCCGGCATCGGCGCCGCCTCGCATCTCGGCGGCCTGATGCTGAACAACATGATGAAGGTCGATGTGCTCGAGATCCCGTACAAGGGCACGGGACCGGCGCTGAACGATCTGGTCAGTGGCCAGTTCGACTACATGGTCGACCAGGCCGTGAACGTGCTGCCGCAGATCAACGCCGGCACCATCAAGGCGCTGGGCGTGAGCACGCTGAAGCGCCTGCCGCAGCTGCCGAACGTGCCGACGATCGACGAGTCCGGCCTCAAGGGTTTCGAGGTCACGATCTGGAACGGCTTCTTCGTCCCGAAGAGCACGCCGAAGGACGTCATCACCAAGCTCAACCAGGCGCTGGTCACCACGCTCGGCGACGAGAAGGTGCGGGCGCGTCTCATCGAGCAGGCGGTCGATCTGCCGGCTGCCAAGGACGCCACGCCGGAGGCGCTGCGCGACCAGCTCAAGGCCTCGATCGACAAGTGGGTTCCCGCGATCAAGGCGGCCGGCATCCAGCCTCAATAGATCTATTTAGACATCGACAAGAAAGGGCTGCCCGGCGACGGGCGGCCCTTTTTCGTGGAGGTCAGCCGATCCCGATCGTTGCGAAGTCGATCGCCACCGACCGCTGCACGCTGCCGCCTTCGTCGCGCAGCGCGAGCATGATCTTGCGCTCCCGCCAGTCGACGTCGATCGCGCCGAAATTCGCTCCGGCATAGAGCGCGCCCAGGCGATTGGGGCCGGGTTCCTTGGCCGCCCAGTAGACCATGTTGAGGCCGCTCGACGTCATCTCGTACAGGGGATAGAGGCCGGTGGGCTGCTCGCGATAAAGCGCGCCGATGTGCCGGTCGCCCGAGACGAACACCACGCCCTTGGCACCGCTGTCGCGGATCGTGTCGAACAGTCTCTGCCGCTCGAGCGGGAAATTGCCCCAGCGTTCCCAGCCGTGGCCCTCGGCCAGTACCTGCGTGCTGGAAACGATCAGCCGCAGTTCGGCGGGCTTGCGCAGTTCGCCGGCGAGCCAGGCCCATTGCACGGCGCCCAGCATCGTCTTTGAGGGGTCGGGGTCGGGGAGATAACGCTGCTTGCCCGCGGCGCCGCGCTGGTCGGTGATCTTGAGCGGCGAGCGGAACCAGCGCACGTCGAGCAGGATGACCTGGACGCGCCGGCCGGCTGGGCCGATCACGCGCGACTCGTAGATGCCCTCGCGCGTACGCCTGATGTCCGTCGCCGCGACCTTCCAGAATTCCAGAAACAGTGCCTTCGACACCGCCTTGTGCGCGAAATCGGCGCCGCCGTCGTTGGACCCGTAGTCGTGATCGTCCCAGATCGCGAGGTGGGGCACGGTCTCGCGCAGCCTCTCGTAGCCGGCGATCTGCCGGGCAGCGGCATAGGCTTCCTTCAGTCCCGTCGCATTGGCAGACTTGAAGTCGCCATAGACATTGTCGCCCATGAAGACGAAGAGTTCGGGGCGCCAGGCCAGGACCGCATCCCAGATCGGCTGGGGCAGGGTCTGCTTGGCGCACGAGCCGAAGGCCAGTCGCGACAGCGGCGGCGCCTGCGCCAGGGCAGGGGCCGGGGCGACGGAGGCCGCCGTGACGAGTTGGGTGAGTGTACGTCGAGTGAACATGTCGACCACCGAAAAGCCAGTATCCGACGTTTAGATTGCAGGCCGATGAAAAACCATCTCAAACGCGCCCTCGAACTGGCGTTCATTCCAGTGGCGGCGGCGATCGTCTTTGTCGAGGAGGTGCTGCTCCATTACCTCGGCGTCGCGATGGCGGCGTTCGCCCAATGGCCGCCCGTCGCGCGCTTCGAGCGCTGGCTCACCGGCCTGCCGCCGTGGGCCGCGTTGCTCGCTTTCGTGGCGCCCTCGACCCTCGTGCTGCCCGTGAAACTCGCCGCCGTGTTCTTTGCGCTGCAGGGACGGTTCGGCCTGGCCGCGGCGAGCATCGCACTGGGCAAGATCCTGGCGACGGCGCTGCTGGCGCGGCTCTACCAGGTCCTGCGGCCGACCCTGGTGACGATGCCGTGGTTCCTGGCGTCCGAGACCTGGCTCTTCTCCTGGCGCGACAGGCTTTACGCCTTCGTCCGCGCCCTGCCGGCCTGGCAGAAGATGAAGGCCATGGTGCAGCGGCTGCGAAGCTGGCTGGCGGAATTGGTTTCCGGCGCGGCGCCACGCTAGAAGCAGGCGACGCGCTTAAAGGGGAATCCGAGACACATGAAGTTCGATGACGTTATCCGCGGTCGCCGGAGCATCCGCGGCTACAAGCCCGATCCGGTGCCCAGGGCGCTGATCGAGGAAATCATCGGTTTGGCGATGCGCGCGCCGTCGTCGATGAACACCCAGCCGTGGAATTTCTACGTCATCACCGGCGAACCGCTGAATCGGATCCGTGCCGGCAACACGGAACGGATGGTGGCGGGCATCCCGCAGTCGCGCGAGTTCCGCACCGGTCAGGGCTTTGCAGGCCAGCACCGCGACAGGCAGGTTGGCGTCGCCAAGCAGCTGTTCTCCGCCATGGGGATCGCGCGCGACGACAAGGACATGCGCCAGGACTGGGTCCTGCGCGGCTTCCGTCAATTCGACGCGCCTGTCTGCGTGATCGTGACCTACGACCGCGTGCTGGACGGCAGTGACGATACGCCCTTCGATTGCGGCGCGGTGGCGACTGCCCTGGTCAATGCCGCCTGGTCCCGCGGGCTGGGCGCCGTGATCAACAGCCAGGGCATCATGCAATCGCCTGTGGTGCGCGAGCACGCGGGAATTGCCGACGATCAGGTCATCATGAAGAGTATCGCGCTGGGCTGGCCGGATGAAAGCTTTCCGGCAAATGCCGTCGTGTCCGAACGAAAGTCTGTCGAGGAAGCCACGGTGTTCGTGGGCTTCGACACCTAAGCCAAGTCGGCTGGAGCAACGCCATGCCTGAAGTCGTTTCATCGAACGGCGTACTGGGGGCACGCATCGAAGGCCTCGATCGCGCCACGGCCAATGAGCCAGCAATCGCCGACCTGCTGAACCGCGCGCTTGCCGAGCATCTGCTGGTCGTCGTGCCGGGCGCGCCCATGACGGTGGAGCAGACGCGCGATTTCGCGCGGGCCTTCGGCAAGCCGCAGACCCAGCTTCTGCGCTACAAGCGCAGCGGCGCCGTGCCGGAAGTGTCGGTGATGGTGAGCACGCTGATGGCCGATGGAACGACCGACAAGACGGCGATCCGGGCCGAGGACTGGCACACTGACGATTCGTATTTCGCCACGCCCGCCAAGGCGACGCTGCTGCACAGCATCGAGATCCCGAGCCATGGAGGCTCGACCTGGTTCTGCAACATGCACTCGGTCTACGAGGCGCTGCCGGAAGCGACGAAGAAGCGGATCGAGGGCAGGCGGGCCATGCACGGCTACGACACGCCGCGGGCGCGCAACCGGCCGTCGCCGCGCACGCCTGAGGAAATCGCCGAGACGCCCGACGTCGAGCATCCGCTGGTGCGGACGCATCCGGTGACAGGCCGCAAGGCGCTCTACCTCAATCCCAACCGGCTCGACCGCATCGTCGGGCTCGAGCGGGCGGAGAGCGATGCGCTGCTCGACGAGCTGGCCGACGAGGCCCGCAAGCCGCGCCACCACTTCGGTCATGTCTGGAGCGTGGGCGACATCGTGGTGTGGGACAATCGCGCCACCATGCACCGCGTCATGATCGACTATCCGCTGGGCGAGAAGCGGATCATGCAGCGCGTGCTGATCGAGGGCGATCGGCCGGTCTGAACGGGAGACCGCGACCGGCCATCCCGGCGTCTTGGCCGACGGCCGTGACGAGAATCCCGCGAATCTATGGCAGGAATGTCTCTCGATTCATGCTGATTGATTGGAATTGACTAGTAGGTATATCTGTTTACTACAAAGTAAATATGACTGCCGCCGACGACATCACATTGAATTTGCCGCGCTCTGAGGAGTTGAGGGTCCGGTTCGCCGACTCCGTCCTCTGGCTTCAGCTGAACCGACCGCAGGCGCTGAATGCGCTGACGCCGGTCCTCGTCGAGGCGATGGCGCAGGCCATTGCCGCGGCCGGTGCCGACCCGCGGGTGCGGGTCGTGGTGCTGAGCGGCGCGGGCCGTGCGTTCTGTGCCGGCGCCGACCTCAAGGAAAGCGAGAAGCGAAGCAAGCTCGCGCGCGGCAATGTTGCGTTCATCCGCGCCTTGGGAGAGCTCGCGACGGCCATCGAGTCCTGCTCGCGGCCGGTGATCGCTGCGGTCAACGGTATTGCGCTCGCCGGCGGACTGGAGCTGATGCTGGCCTGCGACATGGTGCTCGCCGCCGAGTCCGCCCGCCTTGGCGACGCGCATTCGAACTACGCGATGTTTCCGGGGGCCGGTGCGACGGTCCGGCTGCCGCGGCGCATCGGTCTTGTCAGGGCCAAGCAGCTCATGCTGACGGGCGATTTCCTGTCGGCAGAGGACGCACTCGCCATCGGCCTCGTCGACCGTGTCGTGCCCGATGCGGCGCTGGAAGGGGAGGTGCTCGCCCTGGCCGCCAAGCTGGCGGTGAAAAGCCCGCTGGTGCTGGCCCGGATGAAGGAGGCGTTGAACGATGCGATCCATCAGTCCGCTGAAACCGCGCTGCGGCGGGAGCGTGATCTGAACGAACTCCACGCGCTGTCCTTCGATCGCGCCGAAGGCCTCGCCGCGTTCCGCGAGAAGCGGGCCCCGCAATTCCAGGGGCGCTAGCGCCCATACCTGCAATCCCAACCGGAACCCGCAAACCCATGAATACGCGATGCGCCATTGCCGGCGTCGGCATCACGCCGTTCGGCAAGTATCCCGAGGCAACCGTTCGAACGCTGGCTGAATCGGCCGTGAAGTCGGCGCTGCAGGACGCCGGCATCGCGGCCGGGCAGGTCGACCAGGTCTACTTCGCGAATGCGGTGGCGGGCCTGATCACCCGGCAGGAGATGATTCGCGGCCAGGCCGCGCTGCGCTACACCGGACTGGCCGGCAAGCCGATCATCAATGTCGAGAACGCCTGCGCCTCGAGCAGCACGGCCTTCTATCTCGCGTGGAATGCGGTGCGCAGCGGCCAGGCCGATGTCGTGCTCGTCGTCGGCTCCGAGAAGATGACGCACGAAGACAAGCGGGTCTCGTTCGGCGCCTTCGCAACGGCCATCGACCTCGAAGAGCCCACCCCGGCGCATGTCGGCACCGGCAGCGGTTCGATCTTCATGGACATCTACGCCGAGAAGACCCGCAAGTTCATGAAGGCCTCGGGCGCGACGGCCGCCGACTTCGCGCGCATCGTCGTGAAGAGCCGCAACGCCGGCGCCACCAATCCGATCGCCCAGTTCCGCAAGCCGACCACCGTCGACGAGGTGCTGTCGAGCCGGATGGTCAGCGATCCGCTGACCTTGCCGATGTGCTCGTCGATCAGCGACGGTGCCGCCGCCATCGTGCTCTGTTCGGCAGATGCGGCGCGCCGCCTCGGTGGGGCCCGGCCGGTCTGGGTTGCGGGATCGGTGCTGGTGTCCGGTACGGGAGACGCCAGCCAGCCGATCTGCGCGGTGCGCGCGTCGAAGGAGATCTACGAACTGTCCGGCATCGGGCCATCCGAGGTGCACGTCGTGGAACTGCACGATGCGACGGCACCGGCCGAGTTGATCCACTACGAGAGCCTGTCGCTGTGCGCGCCCGGCGCCGCGGTCGACCTGCTGCGCAGCGGCGACACTGACATGGGGGGAAAGCTCTCGGTGAACCCGAGCGGCGGCCTGATGAGCCGGGGCCATCCGGTTGGCGCGACCGGCGCGGCCCAACTGGTCGAGCTGACCTACCAGCTGCGCGGCACCGCCGGCGCGCGCCAGCGCCCGGGCGCCCAAGTCGGCATGGCCGAGAACAACGGCGGCCAGATGGGCCCCGACGCCGCCGTGGCGGTCGCGACGATCCTGCACGTCTGAAGTCAAAGCCCCGGCGAAGGCGCTTTCGCCCCGGCGAAGCCGCTTTCGCCATCGAATAGCCTTTTGTGAATAGCCTCTTGGAGACATCAATGCGTTCAGTCGATTCCACGTCTCGCTTCTCTCGCAGGAGATTTGCCCGCAGCGCTGTCGGCGTGGCCGCGCTGGCGCTGCTCGCGCCGGCGGTCCATGCCCAGGAGGCCTTCCCGACCAAACCATTGTCGGTCGTCGTGCCGATGGCGCCGGGCGGCAGCACGGACTATCTGGCGCGCACCGTTGCCCAGCAGCTGAGCGAAACGCTGGGCAAGCCCGTGGTCGTCGACAACAAGGCCGGCGCCACTGGCGCGATCGGCACCAGCTTCGTCGCCAAGGCGGCGCCCGACGGGCACACGCTGCTGGTGGCCCCGAGCAGCGTGGTCGTCGTCAATCCGCTGATCAGCAAGGTGCCCTACGACGTCGCGCGCGACTTCAAGCCGGTCGGTCTGCTGGCCAAGGTCGAGGTGATCGTGGTCGCCGCCAAGGACAAGGGCTTCAAGACCCTGGCCGACATGATCGCGTACGCGAAGAAGAATCCCGGAAAGCTGACCTACGGGTCGAACGGGCAGGGCAGTGCGTTCCACCTGGCCGGGGAGATGCTGGCCCTGCAGGCCGGCATCGAACTGCTGCACGTGCCGTACAAGGGGGCTTCGCTGGCCGAGGCCGCACTGCTGTCGAACGAGATCGACATCATGGTGACCAACACCATTTCGGCAATGCCCTACATCAAGTCGGGCAAGATCGTGCCGCTGGCGATCGCCAGCTCGTCGGGAAAGTCCCGTGAGCTGCCCGACGTGCCGCTCGCGACCGAAACATTGCCGGGCTACACCGCCGATACCTGGCTGGCGCTGTACGCCCCGGCGGGCACCAGCGATGCCGTGGTCGACAAGCTGAATGCGGCGGTGAACGCGTACCTGCGCGATCCGCAACAGGCGGCGGCCTTGCGTAGCCGCGGCATGGAGCCCAGCCCGGGCACGGCCCAGGACCTGCAGCGCTATCAGGCGCAGGAGCTCGCGATGTGGACCAAGGTGGCCAATGCACTGAAGGCCGCTGGACGGCTGGAGTAGGCGAGCCCCCATTGGCGTCCGCGAGATGAATGCTATGCTCGCGGACGCCGTTCTTTTTCAGGTCGTTTGACATGCCTGCCCGTCTTCCTCGCCGCTGGGGATCGGATGTTCCGACACCAGAGGACCAATTCGACGTCAAACGCCGCGCGTTGATCCGGGAAGCGGGCAAGGCCTTCAGCAAACTGGGCTACCACAACACGTCGCTGACCGATGTGGCCAAGGCGCTGAACGTTACCAAGACGGCCTTGTACTACTACGTGAAGGACAAGAACGAGATCCTGCTCGAGTGCCACAATATTGCGCTCGATCTTGGCGACCAGGCGCTGAAGGATGCCAACGCGGAGCGGCGCAGCGCTTTCGAGAGGCTCCAGCTGTACGCGTTTCGCTACATGCAGATGATCAACAGCGAGCTGGGCGACTACGCGGTGCTGACGGAGCCCATCACATCGCTGCGGGATCCCGAGCGTGCGACGATCCTCAAACGCCGCAGGGACCACGACAGGATCCTGCGGCAGTGGGTTCGCGACGCCATCGAAGCCCGGGACATCGCGCCCGGCGAACCGGCGCTGATCGTTGCGTTCATGATGGGCGCGATCAACTACGTGCCCACCTGGTTTCATCCCGACGGGAAGATGTCCGGCGACGAGGTCGCGCGCAGCTTCACGACGCTGATTGCCCAGGCGTTGCGGCCGCTCTAACCCGTCTACTTCGTGAGGATCAGCTTGTCGGAGGCCGTCACGCGCAGGCGGTAGGCCTGGCCGTTGTGGCGGATGACGAGCTCGCGTTTGCCGCTCATCAGCGCGGAACTGTCGGCGACCGGGATGTCGAGGTCCGGTCCATCCCATTCGACTCCCTCGGCTCTGACTTCGTTGGGCTGAAGCGGGCGCAGCGACTGATCCATTTGGCACCTGGCATTAATGATTGCGAGTCATTCTCAGTTGCATATGATGTGCCGACCGTCAACGCCGAACCGATCGTGAGATGCCATGCAACGCTCGATGGACGAGGAGTTCGATCCTCCCCAGGTCGATCCCCAGGCCTGTGGCCGCCCGGATTGCATCTGCGCCCTGCCGATCGGCGAGCGCTTCATCCTGTGGGCGCTGCGCCAATGGCAATGCGAACTGGTCGACTGGCGCCACGAGCGGGCACTGCCGCCGGGAGGGTCGGCGCTGGTGCGCGGCTTCGGTCTTGCCGGTCTTCCCGACACGCTGGGCGAATTCGCGACCCTGATGGACGTGCTCCTGTTCGGCGCGCGGCGCGCGCTCGCGATCCATGCCCCGTCGTGCTCCTGCATGAGCGGCGACGAGGCAGCGCTGATCGCGCTCTGCAGCCTGGCGCAGGGCGACCGCGACGGGCTGCTGCTGGCCTCGCTCGACGCCATGATGGTGCCGGCCGCCGCGGATGCGGCCGCCCTTCGGTTCAAGCTGTTCGCCCTGGCGCTGAAGGGGGCCGGGATGAACCTGCCGCCGCCGCAAAGTGGGGCGGTCGGGCGACTGAACTAAAGTTGCAAGTTCAGCAGGTTTCAGGCTATATTTCCTGTAGGCTGGCGCCTGGCCTGCGCGCCCGCCACCCTGTGTTTTCCTGATTTATTTTTCAGACAGGTCGGCCGATCGGGCCTGAGTCGAAAAGAATCGTCCGGTTCAAGCGGGCCAACGACTTGCGAATTTCCAGACAGACACAATCCAGACAGATGATGTCTGAGAAAGCGCCCCCGTTTGGTCCGCCAGCTAGCGTACGGCGCCAGTGGCCAGCAGGGCGTTGATCTCGGCGTCGCCGTAGCCGGCTTCCGCCAGCACCTCGCGCGTGTGTTCGCCGGTGCGCGGGGCGTGGGTTTCGTTCTCGCGGGCGCCGCCGGAGAAGGTGTTGGCGAGCTTGGTGCGCCGGATGCGCCCTTCGCTGGGATGCTCCTCGGTGCGGAAGAAGCCGACATCCTCGAGATGCGGGTCGGTCAACAGGTCGTCGATCGAGTTGTAGCGGGCGGCCGGCACGTCGAGCCGGTCGAACAGCTCGACCCATTCGTCGGTCGTCTTGTGTCCGAGGCAGGTCGCCTGAACCTCGAAGTAGGCGGCGGCGTTCTTGGTGCGCGACGCTGCGCTGTCGAAGCGCGGATCGGTCTTGAGCTCGGGCCGGCCGATGGCGTCGAAGAAGGCAAAAGCCTGAGCGTTGGTGTTGGGACGGACCGTGACGTAGCCGTCCTTGGTCGCTACCGGCTTGTAGTTGGGGCTGAGCAGCCGGCCGTCGCCGGTGGGGCCGACCGGCGGGTCGAAGGTGGCGGCGCCGAGATGCTCGCTGCTGACGAATGACGCCATGTTCTCCAGCATCGGCACGTCGATCGCCTCGCCGGTGCCAGTCTTCTCGCGCCGGTAGAGGGCGAAGCCGATGCATTGGGCAGCGATCAAGCCGCTGGTGTGATCGCTCATCACCATCGGCACGAAGCGCGGCTCGCCGGTGGCGCGCGCGATGGTGCCGGCGACGCCGGACAGGCTTTGCACGATCGGATCGTAGGCGGGG
>JAUXRT010000281.1 GCA_030681635.1 Reyranella sp. | reverse complement strand
TCTTCACCGAGGGCGGCGGCGGCCGGCCGGGCGATATCGACGTGCAGTCGGTGGCCGGCCTCAACACGATGGCCTTCCACATCTTTGGACGCCTCAGCGGCGTGGCGCCCCTGGTCGGCATCAATTCGGGCCGCTGCTTCGCCGGCAATGCCGCCATCCTCGGCTGCTGCGACGTGGTGATCGCCACCAAGAACTCGTCGATCGGCATGGGCGGTCCGGCCATGATCGAGGGCGGCAATCTCGGCGTCTTCTCGCCCGAGGAAGTGGGCCCGATGAGCGTGCAGGTGCCCAACGGCGTCGTCGACATCGCGGTCGAGGACGAGGCCGAGGCGGTCGCGGTCGCCAAGAAGTACCTGTCCTACTTCCAGGGCGCGCTGCCGGAATGGCGAGCCGCCGACCAGCGGCTGCTGCGCCGCGTCATTCCGGAGAACCGGCTGCGCGTCTACGACGTGCGCGACGTCATCGCGACGCTGTGCGACGAGGATTCGGTGCTGGAGATCCGCCGGGCCTTCGGGCCGGGCATGGTGACGGCCTTCGCCCGCATAGAAGGCAAGCCGCTCGGCATCGTCGCCAACAATCCGACCCATCTTGCCGGCGCCATCGACTCGGACGGCTCGGACAAGGCGGCGCGCTTCCTGCAGCTCTGCGACGCCTTCGACATCCCGATCCTGTTCCTGTGCGACACGCCCGGCATGATGGTGGGGCCGGAGGTCGAGAAGACCGCCCTGGTCCGTCATTGCTCCCGGCTGTTCGTGACCGGCGCCAACCTCACGGTGCCGTTCGGCACCATCGTGCTGCGCAAGGCCTATGGGCTCGGCGCCCAGGCGATGGCCGGCGGCTCGTTCCACGCCCCCACCTTCGCGCTCAGCTGGCCGACCGGCGAGTTCGGCGGCATGGGGCTGGAGGGCGCGGTCAAGCTCGGCTACCGCAAGGAACTGGAAGCCATTGTCGATCCGGCCGAGCGGCGCGCGCTCTTCGACAAGATGGTGGCGGCCGCCTATGACCGCGGCAAGGCGCTCAGCACCGCCACCTACTTCGAGGTCGACGAGGTGATCGATCCCGCCGATTCACGGCGCTGGATCGCGACCGCGCTGCTGGGTGCGGCGCCACGGCCGCGCAACGAGCACAAGAAGCGGTCGAACATCGACACCTGGTGAAGGCATGAAAAATCCCCCGCCTCTTTCGAAGCGGGGGAGGTTTCGTCTCTGATCGGCTACTGCGCGATCCAGAAGGTGTCGGGCTGGTAGAGCCCGATGTATCCGCCCGGATCCCAGGCGGAATAACCTTCCTTGGGCACGTTGCGAACCTTGGGGCCGACCACGATGGGCTGGCGGATGCCGTTCACCGTGCCGATCGAGAACACCTCATCGGCATTGGCCTCGAGGATCTTGTCCCAGGCCTTGCGGCGCCCGGCGGCGTCGGACGACGTCTCCCATTCCTTCACATAGTCGAGCAGCTTGCAGGCCGACTCGAGGTCGCACTTCTCGCCCTTGGTGCCCTTGGATTCGATGAACATGCCCCAGCGCGACCACTGAAGACCGCCCTGCATGGTCGGCGCGAACTCCTTGGGGCTGGTGTTGACGGTCGGCACGGCTGTCACGTTGCCGGCGAAGGCGGTCATGACCGCCTCGCCCGAGAAGGCCCGGAGCCGGAAATTCTCGCGCGTCTGGGGCTTGCTCAGCAGCTTGATGCCGACCTTCTTCCACATTTCGGTGATCAGCTGCAGGGCATCGGAGTCCTCGGTCTCCTCGCTCGCATGCTCGATCACGATCGTCGCCGGCTTGCCGCTGGGCAGCAGGCGGATGCCGTCGGG
>JAUXRT010000277.1 GCA_030681635.1 Reyranella sp. | reverse complement strand
GGCCTTGGCGGCGGCGTATTTCTCCTTGGCGAAGGCCGCCCATTGCTGTTCTAGCTCGGCCTGGCGCGCCGACTTCTCTTTTCCGCCGGTGAAGGCGGCACGGATCTCGGGCGAGGCAGCCTGGGCGGCAGTGATCGGCATGGCGGCGATCAGGTCGCGGGCCTCCTTGGCCAGGGCGCGGGCCTGGGCATTGTCTTTCTTCGCCAGTGCCGCATCGACCTCATGCGACGCCTTGATCGCGGCCTTCAGCGGCTCGAGCTGGAAGGTGATGAGCTGGTCGAACAGCGTATCGACGGCGGCCGTCCGGCTCTCCGACAGCTCGGCATTGAAGGTGAGCAGGCCCTGCAGGTTCTTGTCCTTGAACGGATTGGGATAGCCGGCCGGCGCCTTGGCGTAGGTCTCGGGCCGCACCGGCAGGCGGCGGATGGTGGGTTCGAGCAGCGCTTCCTGGCCCGCGGGCGACAGCAGGAATTCGATGAAGGCCTCGGCGCCCGCCTTGTTGGGGGCGTTGGCGACAATGCCGACATTGGCCGGCACCAGGGTCGTCACCGAGGGATAGACGAATTTCACCGGGAAGCCTGCGCCCTGCGATGAGAAGGCGAAGAAGTCGATCACGATGCCGTAGCCGACCTGGCCGGAGTTGACTGCCTCGGGCACGCCGAACGAACGGTCGGTCACCTGCCGCAGGTTGCCCGAGATCTCCTTGGTCGTGCGCCAACCCTTGTCCCAACCTTCACCCTGCAGGACGGTCTCGATGGTGAGGTGCGTCGTGCCCGAGCGCGAGGGCGCCGAGATCGAGACATGGTCGAAGTAGGGCGCGGTGGCGAGGTCCTGCCATTCCTTGGGCTCGGGCAGCTTGTTGGCCTTCACGTAGCGCTCGTTCCACATGATGCCGTAGCCGGAGGCGGCGAAGCCGGAATAGAAGCCGTCCTTGTCGTTTACCGGATAGGAGCCGACCTTCTCGGCGATGCCGGTGGCCTTGGGCTTGTAGGGGCTGAGCAGTTTCTTGCTCTTCAGCACCTCGAAGGCGTCAGGCGCTGAGGCCCAGAACAGGTCGACCTGGTTGTTGGCCTTGGTCTCCTCGAGGAATTTCACGCCGGCATTGGTGTTGCGGTTCTGCACTTCCAGTGTCGCCCCGGGCACAGCCTTCTCGAAGGCCTTCTTGAGGGGATCGGTCACGTCCTTGGAGAAGGAGGTGACGACCGTCACCTTGCCGGTCTGCGCGAACGCGGCGCCGGCGGCGAGGATGAGGCCCAGGGTGAGGCCCGCAGCGAGGGTGGACAGACGGATCATGGTGTTTCTCCCGTGCGTTTCTTGATCACGCGGCCTCGATGAAGCTGTCGAGCACCTTCTTGGAGCCGGCCTTCTCGAAGTCGATGTCGAGCTTGTTGCCGTCGACCGCGACGATGCGGCCGTAGCCGAATTTCTGGTGGAACACGCGCTGGCCGACATTGAGGTCGGGCTTGTCGCCTTCGACCGCGCGGCGATCGTCCAGCGTCTCGTCGCGATAGCGCGTGCGCCGCGCGCCGCCGGTGCCGAGGCTCTCGTAGTCGAAGCCGCTGGCCTGGTCGCGCAAGCCGCCGTGATGGCCTGCGGAGTAGGTCGCATAGAGGCCGGCGTCGCTGTTCTCGGCCAAGCGGTCGGTCGGCAGCTCGCGCAGGAAGCGCGACGGGATCGAGGACTGCCACTGGTTGAAGATACGCCGGTTGGCGGCAAAGGAGACATAGGCCCGCCGGCGCGCGCGCGTCAGGCCGACATAGGCCAGCCGACGCTCCTCTTCGAGCCCGGCAAGGCCCTTGTCGTCGAGCGCACGCTGGTTGGGGAACAGGCCCTCCTCCCAGCCCGGCAGGAACACGGTGTCGAACTCCAGGCCCTTGGCGGCGTGGAGCGTCATGAGGCTCACCATGTCGGTGTCGCTGCGGTCGGCCATGTCGGTCAGCAGCGCCACGTGTTCTAGAAAAGCGGGCAGCGAGTCGAATTCCTGCAGGGCGTTGGTGAGCTCCTTCAGGTTCTCCAGCCGACCCTCGGCCTCGGGCGAGCGGTCGAGCCGCAGCATGTCGGTGTAGCCCGACTCGTCGAGCAGGGTCTCGACGACCTCGACATGGCTGATGCCGTCGAGCATGGCGCGCCAACGCTCGAACTTGACAATGAGATCGCCCAGCGACTTGCGTTGCCGGCCCTTCAGCTCGTCGGTTTCGAGCGCGCGGCGTGTCGCCTCGAACAGCGAGATCTTCTGGCTGCGCTGGATCGACCGGAGCGTCCGCAATGCCGATTCGCCCAGGCCGCGGCGTGGCGTGTTGTAGATGCGCTCGAACGCGAGGTCGTCGTCGTGCTGCACCGTGACGCGGCAGTAGGCCAGGGCGTCGCGGATCTCCTGGCGCTCATAGAAGCGCGGGCCGCCGATCACGCGGTAGGGCAGGCCCATGGTGATGAAGCGTTCCTCGAACTCGCGGGTCTGGAAGCCGGCGCGGACCAGGATGGCGATCTGCGACAGCCGGTGCTTGTCGCGCTGCAGCGCCTCGATCTCCTCGCCGATGCCGCGCGCCTCTTCCTCACCGTCCCACACGCCGCGCACCGCGATGCGCTCGCCTTCCTTCATCTCCGTCCACAGCGTCTTTCCGAGGCGGCCCTCGTTGTGGGAGATGAGATGCGACGC
>JAUXRT010000267.1 GCA_030681635.1 Reyranella sp. | reverse complement strand
ACTTCACGTATTTGCCGTCGAACTTCGGGTCGTCGCTGGTCCACAATTCCTTGCAGGCCAGCATGTATTCATCGGTCACCGTGCCGCGATGCGCGAAGGGTGGGGTCTGCACCGCGACGAACTCCTCCTCCATCCATCCGGCGCCGATCCCGACCATGAGGCGACCATTCGACAGAACATCGATCGTGGAGAGGATTTTCGCTGTCAACAGCGCCGGGCGGTGCGGCACCACCATCACCGAGGTGATGAGCCGCAGCTTCGTCGTCTTGGCGGCGACGAAGGCCACCTCGATCAGCTGCTCATGGCGCTCGGCCCGGGCGCCGGCGGGAAATTCGCCCGTCGAACTGTAGGGATATATCGCCTGGATGTTGGTCGGGATCACGACATGGTCGCTGAAAGTGGCGTAGTCGAAGCCCAGAGCCTCGCCGCCCGTCACCAGGCGAAAGAGATCGTCGGCCGCCGCCAGCGGGCCGGCGGTTGGGGCGTTGATGCCGATGAGCATGGTGAAACCTCCCAATTTTGGCGGCCATACTACACGATGCGGCGAGCCGGGATTGGCGCTATGTTTTGGGCATGATGAAGACGGGCGTTTCGTTGGCCGCACTGATGGCCGAGGCGGGTGAGCTGCGCGATCGCGGCCACGGCCGGTTGATCTCGTATTCGCGCAAGGTTTTTATTCCGCTCACGCATCTCTGTCGTGACGTCTGCCACTACTGCACCTTCGCCGAGCGGCCGCGCGCCGGCCAGCCGGCATATCTCTCGCCCGAGCAGGTCCTCGCCATCGCCCGCGCCGGTGCCGCGGCGGGTTGCACCGAGGCGCTGTTCACCCTGGGCGACAAGCCGGAGCTGCGCTACGGCGCGGCGCGCGAAGCGTTGGCCGCCCTCGGTCACGAGACGACGATCAGCTACCTGACGGCGATGTGCGGGTTGGTGCTGCGCGAGACCGGCCTGCTGCCGCATGCCAATCCCGGAGTCATGACGCGCGAGGAGATCGCGGGGCTGCGCGCGGTGACGGCGAGCCAGGGCATCATGCTGGAATCGACCAGCGAGCGGCTGTGCGAGAAGGGCGGCGTGCATTTCGGCTCGCCCGACAAGCATCCGGCGGTTCGGCTGGAGACGATCCGTCTCGCCGGCGAACTGAAAGTGCCGTTCACCACCGGCATCCTGATCGGCATCGGCGAGACACGCGAGGAGCGCATCGAGGCGCTGGAAGCCATCCGCGACCTGCATGCCGCGCACGGCCACATACAAGAAGTGATCGTCCAGAATTTCCGCGCCAAGCCCGACACCAAGCGTGCCGATGCCGACGAGCCCGATCTGGAAGACCTGCTGTGGACCATCGCCACGGCACGCCTGATCCTCGGACCCGACATGAACATCCAGGCGCCCCCCAACCTCTCGCCGGGTGTCTATCCGCGCCTGATCGCGGCCGGCCTGAACGACTGGGGCGGCATCTCGCCGGTGACGCCCGACCATGTGAATCCTGAGGCGCCGTGGCCCGCCATCGATGATCTCGCGCGCCGCAGCGCCGAGCTGGGCAAGGTGCTGGTCAACCGCCTGCCGCTCTATCCGGCCTATGCGCGCGATCCCGACACCTGGCTCGCGCCCGAAGTCGCGACGCAGGTCCGGCGCATGAGCGACGCCGAGGGTCTGGCGCGCGACGACAACTGGTCGCCCGGCGAGACCACGCCGCCGCCCGCGCCGCGTGTCCTCGTCACGGAAGTAGATCCCGAGGTCAGCCGCATCGTCGATCGCGCCACGTCAGGCCAGCGACTCGATCCGCCGGAGATTATTCGCCTGTTCGCGGCGCGCGACGTGGATTACCGGCATGTCACTGAGGCCGCCAATGCGCTGCGCCAGGCGGTCAGCGGCGACGTCGTGCGCTACGTCGTCAACCGCAACATCAACTACACCAACAGCTGCTATTTCCGCTGCAAGTTCTGCGCCTTCTCCAAGGGCCGCACCCACGAGGATCTGCGTGGCGCGCCCTACGATCTCGCGCTCGACGAGGTGAAGCGCCGCGCCGTCGAAGCCTGGGAGCGTGGCGCCACCGAAGTCTGCATGCAGGGCGGCATCCATCCCGACTACACGGGCGAGACCTACGTCGCGATCTGCAAGGCGATCAAGGAGGTCGTGCCCGGCATGCACATCCACGCCTTCTCGGCGCTGGAAGTGAGCCAGGGCGCGGCGACGCTGAAGCAGCCGATATCGTCGTTCCTGGCCAGTTTGCAGCAGGCTGGATTGGGCACCTTGCCGGGGACGGCCGCCGAGATCCTCGATGACGAAGTCCGCGCCATCATCTGCCCGGACAAGATCAACACCGCCGAATGGCTAGAAGTGCAGCGCGCCGCGCACAAGCTCGGCCTGCGCACGACCTCGACCATCATGTACGGCCATGTCGAGACGCCGCTTGCCTGGACGCGGCATCTGCTGGCACTGCGCGATCTACAGGTGGAGACCGGCGGTTTTACCGAGTTCGTGCCGCTGCCCTTCGTGCACATGGAAGCGCCGATGTACCGCCAGGGCCGCGCGCGGCGCGGGCCGACCTTCCGCGAGGCGGTGATCATGCATTCGGTCGCGCGCCTGGTGCTGCATCCGGTGATCCCCAACATCCAGACCTCGTGGGTAAAAATGGGTCCGGCGGGGGCCGCGATCTGTCTCGAGTCGGGCGCCAACGATCTCGGCGGCACCCTGATGAACGAGAGCATCTCGCGTGCCGCCGGCACCCAGCACGGCCAGGAATTTCCGCCCGACGCGATGGAAGCCCTGATCCGGTCCATTGGCCGCGAGCCGCAGCAGCGCGACACGCTCTATCGTCCCGTCCCGGAGGAACGCCGTGCGGCCTCGCTGGTCGCGGCCGACCTCGCGCCCATCATCCTGACGCCACCCCGCAAACGGGTCGCCGCGGCCTAGCACTAAAACTTGCAAGTTCAGCCGGTTTAGGCTATATTTTCCGTCATGATCGGGCCTCTGCGGGCTCGATGATCGAACGCCCGACGGATCTTCCGCCGGGCGTTTTTCGTGGTGCCCGGAATGGTCCACGAATGGTCCACGCATGGTTCTCTTGGGCGATTCTTTTTCAGACACTCATCGCGATGAGCGGCAGGCACTGGTGGCACAGTTCGTCCCGGGGAGATTGCCCTGCTGCATCAAGGTCTTGAGGCCGGTTCATGGCACAGGTCGCTGGACACCTCGTGGCACAAGGAGGTGTGCCAAAAAACGGCCCATTCCCGCCGTGCGCCTAGCCGATTCTCCGGTCCGCCAGCAGCCGGGGGATGCCGGCTTCTTCGAGGAAGGCGCGGGTGCGCGTGCCGGCCGATTGCGGCAGGCGCAGGAACATCGCGAGATCGACGGGATGGTCGATGTCCATGGCGATGCCGGGCTGGCGGATCACCGTCGGCTCGATGCCCATGCGCCGCGCGGCCTCGAGATGCGGGAAGTAGCTGTTTTCGCCGAAGCGCAGCGGCACGGAATCCGGTGGCGAGCAGATCACGGCGTTGGAGCCGAGATCGTCGTGCGCCGGCGAGATGGTGAACGAAGGTGCACGAAGATGTGCGGCCAAAACCGCATCGATCTCCGCCGAGGTGGCGGCGGGAATGTCGCCCGGCAGGGTGATCATGCCGCCGCGTTCCTCGCGGGCGAGCAGGTGGAGGCCCGCCGTGACGCTGCCGGTGTGGCCGTCGCGGGCACCGTCGGTCACCACACGGGCGCCGAGTTGCGTGGCGAGGGCGGTGATCACAGGATCGAGCGTCACGACCATGACGCCCGCCAGTCCGCGCGTACCGACGACGGCGCCGAGGACTTCGCGCACCATCACTTCGATCAGCGCACGGCGCTGGGCGGGCGACAGAAGACCGGCCAGCCGCTGCTTGGCGCCGTCCAGCTCCTTGACGGGGATGACAGCCCAGATGTCGGCCGGCGTGCTCACGTGAGCGAGTGGGCGAAGGTGAGCACCGTACGGGCCAGCGCCTCGCGATCCTCGAGCGTCGTCATCAAGGTCGGCGCAACATGGACCTTGGTTTTGATATCTCCGGAACCGGCCGCATCGACGACGTAGCCGTCGAGCAGGTCGCCGTAGCGGGCAGCCACGGTGGCCGAACTCACGGCGAGGCCAAGCTCCTGCATCATCTTGGCCGTCGGACCCTTGACCGCGCGGCCGCCGACGATCGGCGATACCGCCACGACAGGCGCACCGCAATTCTCGATCGCGGCGCGCAGGCCGGGCACGGACAGGATCGGCTCGATGCTGATGAACGGGTTGGACGGGCAGATCACCACGGCGCGGACCCTGCCGCCGCCCAGGGCCGCCATGACCTCGGGCTGCGGACGGGCGTCGGCCACGCCGGTGAAGGCGAGCTGGCGCACGACGGGGCGGCACTGCTGGCGCACGAAATAATCCTGGAAGTCGATCCAGCCGTCGTCGCTCCGCACGCGCGTGCGCACAGGGTCGTCGCTCATCGGCAGGACGCGCGGGCCGACGCCGAGGCGCCGGCAGACGTCGCCGGTGATCTGCGACAGGCTGTGACCGGCCGCGAGCCGCTTGGTGCGTTCGACGTGGAGGGCCAGGTCGCGGTCGCCAAGGCGGAACCAGTCTTCGCCGCCGAGCGCCGTGATCGTTTCCATGAACGACCAGGTCTCGTCGCGGCGTCCCCAGCCGGTGACCGGATTGTCGAGGCCGGCCAACACATAGGTCAGCGTGTCGATGTCGGGGCAGATGCTGAGGCCGAGATGCTCGAAATCGTCGCCGGTGTTGGCCACGACCAGAAGCTCATCCGCGGAGAGCACGCGGCTCAAACCAAGCGCCAGCTTGGCGCCGCCGACGCCGCCGGACAGCGCGACGACCAGACCACTGCTCACCGAAACATGTCCTCGGCCGCCGGCCGCACGAGTTCGGACGCCGGGTTGTTGGCCGCGCTCCAGCTGAGGCCGCGGACCAGCACGACCGGCTGCGCCTCGTCGCCCTGGCCCATGACCAGCGAGGCGGCGGCTGCGATCTCGTCGGCAAAGCCCGAGATGCTGACCTGCAGCGTGCGGCCAAACAGATCGGTATTGCCGCGCAGGTCGAGCAAAGCGGGCAGGCCAGCCGCGCCGATCGCGATGCCCGCCGTGCCGCGCCGCCACGCCCGGCCAAAACTGTCGGTGATGATCACGGCCAGCGGCACACCGAACTGCGCCGAGAGCTTGTTGTGCAGGGCCTCGGCGGTGCCGTCGGGATCGAGCGGCAGCAGGAGCGCGCGTTCGACGCCGTCGGTCGGCCCGACATTCGACTGGTCGACGCCGGCATTGGCCATGACGAAGCCCAGCCGGTGCTCGACGATCAGCACGTTGGGCCGGGACCGCACGACACGCACGGACTCCGACAGGATCAACTCGACCAGCCGCGGGTCCTTCTGCACTTCCTGGGCGAGTTCGACCGCGCACGCCGACGGCTTCACCGTGGCGAGGTCAATGCTGCGGCCCTCGGCCTTGGAAACGACCTTCTGCGCGATAACGATCACGTCGCTTTTGCGCGGCTGAAGATTGCCACGCGCAAGGCCCTCCGAGATGAGCTTCGCCAGGTCGTCGCCCGGCTTGATCATCGGCAGGCCGGGGACTGCCAGCAGCTGCAAGGCAGCGGTGCGGCTCATCCGAACTTCTTGCGCAGGCGCGGCAGCACTTGCTCCGCATAGAGCTTCAGGAAGCGCTCCTGGTCCGGACCGGGAGCGTGGAACACGAGATGGCGGAAGCCCAGCTTCACATAGGCGCCGACCTTCTCGACATGCTCGTCGGGATCGTTCGACACGATCCAGCGGCTCGCCGCGCGCTCCAGCGGCAGGGCGTCGGCCAGGCGCTGCATCTCG
Organism: Reyranella sp.; assembly: GCA_030681635.1. Lineage (GTDB taxonomy): Bacteria > Pseudomonadota > Alphaproteobacteria > Reyranellales > Reyranellaceae > Reyranella. Next base: position 544 of record JAUXRT010000267.1, on the reverse strand, counting down.
ACCGGATCCTCGACCGTCATCTTCTCTTCCGGCGTCAGCGCCAGCGCGGCCCAGTGCCGTGTGTCTTCCAAGGCGCGCTTGGCGTCGGTGTCGAACGACACCTTGACCTCGATCATGTGATCATAGGGCTGCTTCTTGGGCTCGACCGCGGCGGCGATGCCCTCGGCGACCTTGGGCAGCAGCGTGTCGGTGTAGAGGTCCCACTTCTTGCCGCTGGTGCAGATGAAGCCGTTGCCGGTGCGGCCGGCATAGCGCGCCACCAGTGCGCCTGCCGCCGCCACGTAGATCGGGATCTCGACGTCGGGCTTGTCGTAGATGGTGGCCTTTTCGGTCTTGTAATATTCGCCCTCGAAGCTGACGCGCTCCCCGCGCCACAGCGTGCGGATCAGGGTCACTGCCTCGCGCATGCGGGCAAAGCGCTCCTTGAACTCAGGCCAGGGCTGGCCGGTCGACGGCACTTCGTTGAGTGACTCGCCGGTGCCGATGCCCAGGATCACGCGGCCCGGAAACATTGCGCCCAGCGTGCCGAAGGCCTGCGCCACGA
>JAUXRT010000237.1 GCA_030681635.1 Reyranella sp. | reverse complement strand
TCGATCCATCCGACAAGAATGCCGGCGGCTTCTTCACCGTTCCGAAGGTGGTGGAGTAGGCCATGACGTCTCTTACCGATCTCACCATCGCCCAGCTCGGCGCCGTGCTCGCCAAAAAAGAGGCGAGCGCCGTCGAGGTCGCCGATGCGCACCTCGCGAAGCTCGACGAGCATCGCGCGCTCAATGCCTTCATCACCGAGACGCCGGAGAAGGCGCGCGCCATGGCCGCGGCTTCCGATGCCCGTCGCGCCAAGGGCGAGGCGGGACTCCTCGAAGGCATCCCGCTCGCCATAAAGGATCTGTTCTGCACCGAGGGCGTGCAGACCCCCGCCGGCTCACACATCCTCGAAGGATTCGTGCCGCAGTACGAGAGTACCGTGACGACCAACCTCTGGAAGTCGGGCGCGGTGATGGTCGGCAAGACCAACCTCGACGAATTCGCCATGGGCTCGTCGAACATGACCAGCCATTTCGGCGGCGTCGAGAATCCGTGGAAGCGCAAGGGTGACAACCGCAAGCTGGTGCCCGGCGGCTCGTCCGGCGGCTCGGCCGCGGCGGTCGCGGCCTATATGGTGCCGGGCAGCACCGGCACCGACACCGGCGGCTCGATCCGCCAGCCGGCGTCGTTCTGCGGTATCGTCGGCCTGAAGCCGACCTATGGCCGCTGCTCGCGCTGGGGCGTCGTGTCCTTCGCCAGTTCGCTCGACCAGCCGGGTCCGTTTGCCCGCACCGTCGAGGATTCGGCGCTGCTGCTGCAGGCGATGGCCGGCCACGACCCCAAGGATTCGACCTCCGCACCGCTCGCCGTGCCGGATTTCGCCGCCGCCGCGCGCAACCCCGACATCAAGGGGCTCAAGGTCGGCATTCCCAAGGAGTACCGCGTCGAGGGCACGTCGCCCGAAATCGAGGCGCTGTGGACGCGCGGCATGGAAATGCTGAAGGCGGCGGGCGCGACACCGGTCGAGATCTCGCTGCCGCACACCAAGTACGCGCTGCCCGCCTATTATATCGTGGCGCCGGCGGAGTGTTCGTCGAACCTGGCGCGTTACGACGGTGTGCGTTTCGGCTTGCGTGTGCCGGGCAAGGACCTGGCCGAGATGTACCAGAACACGCGCGGCGCCGGCTTCGGCAAGGAAGTGCGCCGCCGCATCATGATCGGCACCTACGTGCTCTCGGCCGGCTACTACGACGCCTACTACAAGAAGGCGCAGCAGATCCGCTCGCTGATCGCCCGCGACTTCAATCAGGCCTTCGAGAAGTGCGATGTGCTGCTGACGCCGACCGCGCCCACCGCGGCCTTTGCCGCGGGTGACAAGATGGACGATCCGGTGACCATGTACCTCAACGACATGTTCACCATCCCGGCTTCGATGGCAGGCCTGCCCGGCATCTCCGTGCCGGCCGGCCTCGACAAGGACGGCCTGCCGCTCGGCTTGCAGCTCATCGGTCGTGCCTTTGACGAGGAGACGCTGCTGCGTGCGGCCGCGGCGCTCGAGAAGGCGGCAGCCTTCAGCGGTCGCGCAGTGGGATACTGAGTTTTCGCGACAGCGTCACGCCAGCGTGGCAGTCTCCCGTTGTGAAGCGTACGAGGGAGATCGCAATGGTGAAGGCTAGGGGCACGTCGCGTCGTGCCGTGATGGCGGGAGCTGCGGCTGTGGCGCTTCTGCCGGGTGTCGGGCGCGCGCAGGCATGGCCAAGCCGAACGATCACGTTGGTCGTTCCCTTTGCGCCGGGCGGTGGCACCGATACTTTCGCGCGGCCCTTCGCGGCCAAGCTGTCCCAGCAGATCGGCCAGCAGGTCGTGGTCGACAATCGCGCGGGCGCGGGTGGTACGGTCGGCGCCGCGCTGGTGGCGAAGGCGAAGCCCGACGGATACACGGTGCTGCTGGGCTCCGTTCATCACTCAGTGGCGGTCTCGGCCTACAAGAAACTCTCTTATGAGCTCGAGAAGGATCTCGCTCCGGTCACCAGCGTCGCGTCGGTACCCGATGTGCTGGTGATCTATCCCGAGGTGCCGGCCAAGACGCTCCAGGAGTTCATCGCCTACTGCAAGGCCAACGCCGGCAAGGTGAACTACGGGTCTGCGGGCCTCGGTACGACGCGCCATCTCGCGGGCGAGATATTCAATGCGAAGACGGGCACCGCCATGACGCATGTTCCCTACAAGGGAACCGGCCCGGCGACGGCCGCGCTGATCAGCGGCGAGGTGGCGGCGGTCTTCGAGGGGCTTGGCAGTGCCGCGCCCTATATCCGCAGCGGCAAGGCGCGGGCCCTGGCGGTGTTCTCGGCCGAGCGCTCGCCGGCTTTTCCCGACATTCCGACGGCCGCCGAGGCCGGATTGCCAGGCTTCGAGTCGCTGTCCTGGTACGGCCTGTGGGTGCCGGCCGGGACCGACCCCGGGATCATCGCCAAGCTGCAGGCCGACGTCGCCAAGTGCTTCGACTCCGCCGATCTCAAGAAGATCTGGCTGGAGCAGGGGGCGTCGCCCGGCGGCGCGCTTCGCCGCCTTCGTGAAGGAGGAGATCGGCAAGTGGGGCAAGGTCGTTCGCGACAACAACATCACTCTTGAGTGAGGTCCGCTCATGGCGAAGGTCACCGGCATCGGCGGTGTGTTCTTCCGGGCGCGTGATCCGCAGGTCCTTGCTGCCTGGTACGAACGCCATCTCGGCATCGACGACATCGCAAAGTCGGTGTGGCGCCAGGAGGCCGGCAGCACGGTGTTCGCAGCCTTTGCCCGGGACACCGACTATTTTGGACGCAGCGAACAGCAGTGGATGATCAACTTCCGCGTCGACGATCTCGACGGCATGATGGCGAAGCTCAAGGCCGCCGGCATCGAGGTCGAGACCCGCGCCGAATGGGATTCCGAAGTCGGGCGCTTCTGCCGGATCCACGATCCCGAAGGCAATCCGGTCGAATTGTGGGAGCCGGCGAAGGGCGCCGCGGGGTTCGCGGACTGAAACCGGCAATCCGCATCGCGGATTGGCGCGGCTAACGAAGCCGTCGCTATTGGGTTAAGCTCCCGACAACCCGGGAGAGCGAACATGGCGGACTTCGATCTGGTGGTGCGCGGCGGTAACGTGGCGGACGGCACGGGTGCCGCGATCAGGGAAGCCGACGTCGCGGTGAAGGACGGCAAGATCGCCGCCGTCGGCACGGTCGCGGGCAGGGGCACCGAAGAGATCGACGCCAAGGGCCTGCTGGTCACGCCGGGCTTCGTCGACATCCACACGCATTACGATGGCCAGGCGACCTGGGATTCGCGGCTGCAACCTTCGAGCTGGCACGGTGTCACCACCGCGGTGATGGGCAATTGCGGCGTCGGCTTCGCGCCGGTGAAGGTCGAGGACCGCCGGCGCCTGATCGAATTGATGGAAGGCGTGGAAGACATTCCCGGTGCCGCGCTCGACGAAGGGCTAAAATGGTCGTGGGAATCGTTCGGCCAGTATCTCGATGCGCTGGAAGCCCGGCCACGCGACATGGACCTCGGCGCCCAGTTGCCGCACGGGGCGCTGCGCGTGTTCGTGATGGGCGAACGCGCGGCCCGGCTGGAAGAGGCCACGACCGAGGAAGTGGCGCAGATGCGGACGCTCACGGCCGAGGCGATGCGTGCCGGCGCCTTGGGTTTCACCACCTCGCGCACCCTCAACCACCGCACCGTGAAGGGCGACCCGACGCCGTCGCTGCGCGCCTCCGAGGAAGAACTTCTCGGCATCGCGCTCGGCATGAAGGATGCGGGCCAGGGCGTCATCGAATTCATCTCCGACTTCAACACGCCCGATGCCGAGAGTGAATTCGCCATGCTGAAGCGTCTGCTCGATGCCAGCGGGCGGCCGTTCTCCGTCTCGCTGGCGCAGCGCCACTCCCGGCCGGACGGCTGGCGTCGCCTGCTCGGCCTGGTCGAGGGGCTGGTCGCCTCGGGCCATCAAGCCAAGGCGCAGGTGGCGCCGCGGCCGATCGGCGTGCTGCAGGGTCTGCAGGCGAGCCGTACCCCGTTCTCGATGTGCCCGTCCTACAAGGCGATCAACGACAGACCGGTGGCCGAGAAGCTGGCGATCATGCGCGACCCCGCATTCCGCGCGAAGCTGATGCAGGAGGCCGAGGCGCCGCTGCGCTCGGAGATGGCGGCGCGCCTCACGGATTTCGACCGCATGTTCGTGCTGGGCGATCCGCCCGATTATGAACCGCCCAAGGAAAGCTCGTTCGGTGCCCAGGCGGCACGCGAGGGCCGCCATCCGCGCGAGCTGGTCTATGATTTTCTCATCTCGGGCGAAGGCAAGGGCTTCATCTTCGCGCCATTCGCCAACTACGCGGCCTACAACCTCGATTGCTGCAGCGAGATGATGCAGAGCCCGCACACGCTGATCGGGTTGGGCGACGGCGGCGCGCATGTCGGCCTGATCTCCGACGGTTCCTACCCGACCTATCTGCTCGCGCACTGGGGCCGCGACCGCAAGAGCGGCAAGCTCGACGTGTCGTGGCTGGTCAAGCGGCATACCCAGGATAACGCCACCGCCGTCGGTCTCGGCGACCGCGGCGTCGTGGCGGTCGGCAAGAAGGCCGACCTCAACATCATCGACTTCGACAGGCTGCGCGTCGAAGCGCCGGTGATGAAGTGGGACCTGCCGGCCGGCGGCAAGCGCCTGCTGCAGAAGGCGCGCGGCTACCGCGCCACCATCGTCTCGGGCGCCGTCACCTATCGCGACGGCGAGGCCACCGGCGCCCTGCCGGGCAGGCTGGTCAGGGGCGCGCGCCCCTGACCTGATCTTCTAGTCGCCCTTGATGTCGTGATCCTTGATGACCTTGAACCAGCGCTCCTGCTCACCCTTCTGGTAGGCGGCGAAGTCCTCCGGCGAGCTGGTCAGGATCTCCATATTGAACTGGTCGATGAACTTCTGCGTCACGTCGGGCGCCAGCACGGCCTTCTTGATCTCGGCGTTCATGCGGTCGATCAGCGGCCGCGGCACGCCGGCCGGCGCATAGACGCCCCACCAGGAATAGGATGGGAAGCTCTTCACGCCCTGCTCGATCAGCGTCGACGTGTCGGGCAGCGCCGGCGTCCGCTTCTCGCCGGTGACGGCGATCGCCCGGATCTTGTTGGCGCGGATGTGCGGGCTGAACGAGGCCAGGCTCGAGATGCCGATGTCGGTGACGCCGGCCAGCAAGTCCTGCACCAGCGGTCCGCCGCCCTTGTAGGGGATCAGGTTCAGGTCGGCGTTATTCTCTTTCTTGATGAGGTTGGCCAGCACCAGCGCCTGGCTGCCGCCCAGCACGCCGAAGTTCACCTTGCCGGGCCGCGCCTTGGCGTCCGCGATCACTTCGGCAAACGTCTTGTACGGCCGGTCGGGATGCGCGGCGATGCATTGCGGCGTGCGGCCGATCAGCATGACGTTCGTGAGGTCGGAATCCTTGTAGGGCAGGTTGGGCGCGAAGGCCGGATTGAGGATGTGGCTGTCGAACGTGATCATCCAGGTCTGGCCGTCCGGCGGCGATTTGGCCGCGACGTTGGCGCCGACGACGCTGGCGCCGCCCGGCTTGTTGTCGATCACGACCTGCCAGCCGGTATTGTCGATCAGCTTGGCCTGGATCAGGCGGGCCACCGGATCGGTCGAGCCGCCCGGCGGGAAGGGGACGACGATCTTGATCGGACCCTTGGGCCAATCCTTGAGGGTTGCGTCGGCCTGGGCACGGGCGATAACGGGCGCGCCCAGCGTTGCGGCGGCGGCGCCGGCCAGCACGGAGCGGCGGCGGAGTACGGTCATTTTAGCCTCCCAGAGATGTCTTCGTTGGCCGCGAGCCTAAGCATGGACAGGCGGCGTTCAAGTCCCTATTTACCCTTTCATGTCATACATCAAAGGCGAATCTGGCGACTGGGAAATCGTGCTGGGGCTGGAAGTCCATGCCCAGGTCATCTCCGACGCCAAGCTCTTCTCCGGCGCTCCAACCACGTTCGGCGCCGACCCCAACACCCAGGTGTCGCTGGTCGATGCCGCCATGCCGGGCATGCTGCCGGTGATCAACGAGCGCTGCGTCGAGCAGGCGGTGCGCACTGGCCTCGGTCTCAACGCGCAGATCAATTTGCGCTCGGTGTTCGATCGCAAGAACTACTTCTATGCCGATCTGCCGGCCGGCTATCAGATTTCGCAGTTCAAGGACCCGATCGTGGGCGAAGGCGCGGTCGAGATCGATCTCGCCGACGGGGCGACCAAGACCATCGGGATCGAGCGCCTGCATCTCGAGCAGGATGCCGGCAAGAGCCTGCACGACCAGCACCCGAGCCAGACCTATGTCGACCTGAACCGGTCGGGCGTGGCGCTTATGGAGATCGTGAG
>JAUXRT010000225.1 GCA_030681635.1 Reyranella sp. | reverse complement strand
ACACCGCCGGGCAGCTTCAGCGGCGTCGGCGTGGCGACGCGGCCGCCGAGGTTGAAGGCCACCTGGGCGTTCTCGTCGCCATAGAGGCCGGGCGGCGTGGTCGGTCTGGGCTTGAAGGTCTCGGCGGCATCGGCCGGCAGGATCTGCGCGCCGGCCGGCGGGGCGCCCAGGCGCCCGAAGCCGTCGAGGGTACGCCATGGCTTCAGCGCCTTGTTGACGCCGTCACCGGCAACGCCGCGCGACAGGGTGACCAGCCGCTGCAGCATGTTCACGAACAGGCCGGAGAGCGAGAGGTTGCTCCAGCCCGTGTACGCGGTGGTGTGGATCAGCACGAGATAGCCCTGGCCGCGCTTCTCGGCGGTGACCAGCGGCGTGCCGTCAGCCAGGCGCGCCCAGGTCTTGTCGGCTAGGTCGGGAGTCGGCTCAGCCAGCACCTGCTGGGAGATGCGCACGTCCTTGGGGATCGGGATGCCGAGGAAGGGGCTATTGGCGGGGAACTCGGCCAGTGCCGTGGGCTCGCCCCAGCTCATGACGCCGCCCAACGCGCGGTCGCCCAGCCTGAGGCGCGTCGGGACCAGCGTGTCGGCGCCGGCCGCGAGATTGGCGCCGGCGAAACGCACGGCCACGCCGCCGCGCTCGATCCACTTGGCGATTTCCTCGCGGTCGTTGGCCGAGGGACTGGCGCCATCGGGGATCAGCAGGACGGCGGTATTCCGGGTGAGGACCGTTTCCAGGTCGCCGATGCTGAGGCTGACGTAGGGATCGAGGGCGCGCTCGAGGAAGTAAATCTCCTGCAGCAGCGGCTGACCGCCGGCGGTGGCGCGCTCGCCCATGATGGCGACGGGGCGGCGGCGATGGCGCTCGTCGAGCAGCAGGGTGCTGCCGGCGCCGCCTTGCGCCTCGATGTCGAGCCGGGCCATGCGGTTGCGCAATTCGGCCGGGGCCGGCAAGGCGCCTTCGCCCTGCGTCGCGGTGGCGGCGAAATCGACGTCGATGCGGGCGACGACTCGTCCCTGCTCGTCGGCTGCCTGGACCGCCACCTTGCGCGGCCCGTCGGCGGCCGGGCGCAAGACCCGGACTTTTAGGTCGCGGCCTTCGGCGACCGGCGGCAGCAGCAGAAGCGGCGTGGTCGCCTGGTCGGGCACCACGACCTGCAAGCCATCGAAACGGCGCAGCCGTTCGGTGAGGCGCGCCGCGCCCTCGTCTTCCAGGCCGTCGCTCAGCCAGACGGCATAGGCGCCGGGGTCGACCTGCATCTGATCGAGTTCGGCCGCCGCCGCGGCGCGATCGGTCGGCCAGGGCTTGGGCCGGAAAGCGCGCAGGATGGTGCGGATCTCATCGGGCCTGAGCGCGCCGCGCCGGGTCGCCGCCTGATCGATGGGAGCGGGCGCCGTGCCCATCAGCACGACGGTGCGTCCGCCGCGCTCGGCGCGCTGGATCAGGCGCTCGGCGTGGGCGATGCGCGTCGTCCAGCCCGGTGCCGAGGACCAGCCGTCGTCGATCACCAGTAGCAACGGCCCACGGCCGGGCAGGTCGGCCTGCGGATTGAGGAGCGGCTTGGCCACGGCCAGGATCAGCGCCGTTGCCAGCAGCAGGCGCAGCAGCAGAAGCCACCACGGCATCTTCATCGGCGTCTGCTCGGCGGGCTCCAGGCCGATCAGCAGCCGGATCGCCGGAAAGCGCACCAGCTTCGGCAGCGGCGGGATCAGGCGCAGCAGCCAGTAGATCACCGGCAGCGCCAGCAGCAGTGCCAGCATCCCCGGGGCGGCAAAGGCGAAAGCGCCGAGACCGAGCATGGGCGCTCAGGCCGCGTTCAGCCGACGCAGGTCGGCCATCGCGAGATAAAGGGCGAGCAGGACGGTCTGCGGCGGACGGTCGGTGCGGTGCTGGTGGACCGTCCAGTTGGCCGGCCGCGCCAGGCGGTGAAGCCCGTCCTTCTGCGCCGCCAGCCGGGCGCCATAGGCCGTGCGCACGGCCTCGACGCGGCGGATCGTGTGCTGGCCTTCGGCTTCCAGGCCTTCGAACTTCACATGGCCGTCGAACGGCAGGTCTTCCTCGGCCGGATCGAGCACCTGCACGATATGGCCGCGCACGCCCACGCTGGCGTAATAGCGGATGATGGCCTCGATCTTGTCGAGCGGGTCCAGCCAGTCGGAAACCAGGACGATGGTGCCGTGCGCCGGCAGCGGGACCATCGGCGGCAGGCTGGGTTGGACGCGCGTGGAATCTCGGGTTTCGTCGAACAGCGTTTCGGCGATCCGCCGCACCGCCACGCGTCCGGAGGTCGGCCGCATGCCGCCACCCAGGACCGCGACGCGTTCGCCGGCATCGGCCAGCAGGCTCGCCACGGCGAGCGTGATCAGCTCACCGCGCACCGCCTTGGTGTCGATGTTCTTCAACGAGGCGTATTGCATCGAGGGCGAGGCATCGCGCCACAGCCAGACGCTGGCCGCGGCTTCCCATTCGGTTTCGCGCACGAACAGGTGCCGGCTGCGCGCGCTCTGGCGCCAGTCGATCTGGCTGGCGCTGTCACCGTCGCGATAGGGCCGGTATTGCCAGAAGGCATCGCCCTGGCCGACCCGCCGCCTTCCGTGGACGCCCTGGATGACGGTCGCCGCGACGCGGTCGGCCGCCACCATCAACGCCGGCAGCGTGCCGGCGAGTTCAAGCGAGCGGTGAAGGGTTGAGGGCGCGGCCATTGGCTCTGCAATGCCTAGGCCAGAGGGTTACGCAAGACGGGCACACATCTGGGCAATCACCGACTCGATCGTGACCCCCTCGGCGCGGGCCGAGAAATTGACCGCCATGCGATGGCGCAGGATCGGCCCGGCCAATGCCACGACGTCATCGACCGATGGTGCGAGACGGCCCTGGATGATCGCCCGGGCGCGGCAGGCCAGCATGAAGG
>JAUXRT010000215.1 GCA_030681635.1 Reyranella sp. | reverse complement strand
GTCGCCTCACCACCCGCTCGCCGGTCAAACGGCCCCCTGGGCCCGCGCCGGATAAGGCAGGGCAGCGGACGAGAGCAGCAGGTGCCGCCGCCTCACTCGATCACCTCGTCGGCGCGGGCGAGTATCGACGGCGGGATCGTGATGCCCAGCGCATTCGCCGTCTTTGCGTTGACGATGAGCGTGAACTTGGTCGGTTGCTCGATCGGCAGGTCGGCGGGCTTGGCGCCCTTCAGAATTCTATCGACGATCCCCGCGGACTGCCGAAAGCTGTCGCTCACGTCGTCGCCATAAGTCAGCAGGCATCCTGCCTGGGGGAAACGGAGATCGGTGCACACGGAAGCCAGCCGGTACCGGAGCGCCAGTGGGAGAACGACCCCTCGCCCCGTCATCAGGGTCGGGTCGCCGTTGACGAACAGCGCTTCTCCACCGTCCTTGGCAAACCCTGCCAACGCCGGTTCGACGTCATCGACAGAGCCGATGGGCAGTGGCGTCAACTCGAAACCGAGCGCCACCGCCGCCGCCTGGCGCTCGGCCAGGAAGATCGGATGATAGCCCGGCGGAAGGCCCTGCGAATAATAGAGGAGACCGACGCGGCGCAAGGCGGGCGCCGCCTCCCGCAAAATCTCGTAGGCCTTGCTCCACCCCAGATCGATGGCGCGCCCCGTCACGTTGCCGCCCGGCCGCGCCAGGCTCGCAACCAGTCCGCGCCCGACCGGATCGCCGGCGGCACCGAAGACGATCGGAACACGGCTCGTCGCCTGCTTGGCAACCGCCGTCGGGCTGCTTCCCTGGGTCACGATGACCTCGACACCCGAAGCGGCGAGCGCAGCAGCCTCGGCGCCCATCCGCGCCGCATCCCCGCGACCGTCGCGCGCGTCGATCACGAGGTTCCTGCCCTCCGCATACCCGCGCTCGCGCATACCCTCGAGAAAGGGCGCCAGGCTGGGCGAAGGATTGCCGTCCGGCGTGCCGATCCAGAAAAATCCCACACGACGCACCGGACCGGCCGGCTGCGCCAGAACGTCGGTCGCGCCCGCCATCAGGATCAGAAGACCGAGCGCAGCAAACGGAAGAAGACGTACCGCGCGACTGCAGATCAACATCAATCCCCCAGTCCGACCTGCGCCGAGCCCGACAACTCGCGTCCCACGCCTTCATGCTTCGGACGGGAAATTGGCGGAAGAGAGTGGGAGTCGAACCCACTAAGAACCGTCTGGCGGCCCTCTCTGGCTTTGAAGGCCAGCCGCCCCACCGGGAGCGCTTCCCCTCCACTTCCGATCATTCCCTAGAATACCCGGCCTGTCACGCGCCAGGCGGCGGGCCGTATTGCTCGAGCTTCTGCGGCACCACGCGGCGCAGGTCGCCGCGGCGGACCGTGACGCCGTGGCGGTCGAAGAATTCCAGGATCAGGATGGCGACCTTGCGGCCATTGTCGAGTTTGTCGCGGAACTCAGCCGCGCTGAAGTCGCGGCCGAAGGTGTGGGCGATCGCGATCATTTCGGCCACGACGGGGCGCAGGAAATACTGATCGGGCGCGACCTCGACGACCCTGCCGAGGCGGGCCAGCCGCTGCAGCAGCTTGCGTGTCTCCGCCTCCGGCGCGCCATAGGCCTGGGCGAAGTCGCGCACCCGGGGCGGCTTGAAGCGCTCCCGGGCGAGATCGGCCGAGATCTTCTTCCACAGCGCTTCGTCCCGTGGCGAGAGCGTGAGCGAGTGCCCAGGCAGGCGCAGGAACGGGCCGTCGACCATGACCGCCTTGGCCTTGACTTCGCGGTCGAGCAGGACGCGGAAGACCGGCGCCGGCCAGCGCTTCTTCAGGGTCACGCGCAGCCGTTCCGGCTGCAGGCCGGGCGCGTCGGCCTTGGCCTGGTGGAACGCCTTCAGGCTTTCGACGATATCCGTTCGCGCCGCCGCCAGCGTCTCGGCGAGGAAGCCATAGGCCTCCAGCTTCTCGCCGCCGGCCGCCGACAGGAGTTTCTCGACTTCGGCCGGCCGCAGATTGCGAGACTGCCCGAAGCGCGCCATTTCGACGAAACCCGATTCCAGCCGCAGCAGCTTCGGAAGCACCGCCGCGTCGGCGTCACCCAGCGCCGCGAGTTCGCTCCGCCGACGCTCGGCGCGGCGGTTGCGCGGCGGGCCAAAGGGATCGATCACCGTGGCGCCCGCAAGGGTGCGTGTGGCGGAGGGATCGCGCAGGATGACCCGGTCACCCGCCAGCGCCCCTACTTTCTCCTCAAGCACGAGCTGCGCCAACCCCGACGCAGCCGGCGCCAGCCTGTCGCCCTCGAGCAGCGCCACCCGCCCCATCACATGGGCCGAGCCGAGATGGATATGGACCGGCGACCAGTGCTTCAGCGGCTGGCTCTCCGACGCCAGCAGCTTCAGGCGCACGTCGATCCGGTCGGTCGGCACGTGCAGCTCGGGGCTCACCACCCAGTCGCCGCGCCGGATCGCCTCCTTGGAGAGTCTTGACCCTGTAAGATTGAGCGCGCAGCGCTCGCCGGCCCGGCCGACGACAGCCGGCCGGTTCTGCGCATGCAGCGACCGCACGCGCGCTTCCAGGCCGGAGGGCGTCAGCACCAGCCGGTCATCGACCTTGATCTCGCCGGCATGGATCGTTCCGGTCACCACCACGCCCGCGCCCGACAGCACGAAGCAACGGTCGACCGCGAGCCGCGCAAAACCGGTGGCGCCTTTGCCGCTCTCGCCCAGCGCCAGCAGCTTGGCCTTCAGCTCGTCGACGCCCTGCCCCGTCAGCGCCGAGACCGGCATGATCTCCGCACCCTTGAGCGATGTCGAGGCGAGCAGGGTTTCGACCTCCGCCATGCGCTCCAGGATCTGGTCGTCGTCGGTGAGGTCGGACTTGGTGAGGGCCACGATGCCGCGGTCGAGGCCCAGCAGGTCGACGATCTGCAGATGCTCGACGGTCTGCGGCTTGATGCCCTCGACCGCCGAGACAACCAGGAGTGCTGCATCGATGCCGGTGGCGCCGGCCAGCATGTTGTGCACGAAGCGCTCATGGCCCGGCACATCGACGAAGCCGAGCTGGCGGCCATCGCCGAGGTCGCTGTAGGCATAGCCGAGATCGATGGTGATGCCGCGCGCCTTCTCCTCCTTGAGGCGATCGGCATCGACACCGGTCAGCGCTTTGACCAGCGCGGTCTTGCCGTGGTCGATATGGCCCGCGGTCCGGAAGAGTCATGAAAGGGGCTCCGAGGCGCGGCGCGCGGCTTCGGCGCGCTGCGACGGTTTGGCGTGGGCCTGCGCTTCGCGCAGGAAGCCGGTGGCAAGCTCGCCGGCGCCGCCGGCCTCGGCGCGCAGCAGCCAGTGCAGGGCCTCGACCGGATCGC
>JAUXRT010000206.1 GCA_030681635.1 Reyranella sp. | reverse complement strand
CGAATAGCGTTGGTGGAAGATCGCAAAGCGCGAGGTAAAGCGCTCGTCGAGCAGGTCGGGGTAGAAGGCGCTGAGATGCTCGGCGAGGAACATGCCCTTGTAGACGACCGAGCGACAGGAGAGCGAGCAGACGTAGAATTCGGCGATGTTCTCGGCGATCGCCGCCTTCTCCATGCGCCGGCGCAGGATGTAGAGCTGCTTCTCGAACTCGCGGTTGTCGAGCTTCGCGTCGCCGCGGCCGATCAGGATCTGCTCTATTTCCGGCCGCGTCTCGTTGGCCTTCTCGCCGATCGTGGAAATATCGACCGGGACCTGCCGCCAGCCCAGGATCGTGTGGCCGAAACGCAGGACCTCGGTTTCGACGATGATGCGGCAGCGTTCCTGCGCACCCAGGTCGGTGCGCGGCAGGAACACCATGCCGACGGCGATGCGGCCGACCTGCGGCAGCTCGCCGCTCGAGTCGCGGATATGCTCCTTGAAGTAATCCTGCGGGATCTCGACGTGCAGGCCCGCGCCGTCGCCGGTCTTGCCGTCGGCGTCGACGGCGCCGCGGTGCCACACGGCCTTCAGCGCAACGATGCCGGCCATGACCACGTCACGGCGCCGCTTGCCGTCTAGCGCCACGACCAACCCGACGCCGCAGGAATCGAGTTCCTGGGCGGGGTTGTAGCCATAGGCGTCGGTGAGCTTCGCGGTGCCGCTCTGGTAATCGCGGACGAACTGCTTGGCATCGAAGGGACGTGCGGACATGACGTCGATTCCCGGAAAAGAGGACTAGTCGGAGGAGAGCTTGCCGGCCTCGGCCCAGTTCTCTTTCTTGATGTCGGTAAGGATGATCTGCACCGCGTCGGGCGCGCAGCCCAGCGCGCGGCAGGTGCCTTCGGTCAGTTCCTTCGCCAGCGCGCGGCGCTGCTCCAGCGTGCGGCCCTCGAACATCTGGACGTTGATCGTCGGCATGCTTCTCTCCCTCTCGGTTTTCTTGGTCAGTTCCTGTGGTCGATGGTGACGTGCTTTGGCTGGCCGGCGACTCGCGCCATCCAGGCGTTGATGTTGGGATACTTCGACAGGTCGAACTCGCCCTCGTGCGCGACATGCGTGTAGGCATAGAGCGCGATATCGGCGAGCCCGAAGCTGCCGCCGACGAAGAAGTCGTTCTTCGCCAGATGCTTTTCCATGACATCGAGCGCGGCATAGCCGCCCTTCATGCGGTTCGGCAGGTCCATCTCCTGCAGCGGCGACAGCTTCGGCAGGTAGTGCTTCCAGAAGCGCGCGACGGCGATGAAAGGCTCGTGGCTATACTGCTCGAAGAACATCCACTGCAGTGTCTCGGCGCGCGCCTTGCGGTCCTTCGGTGCCAGCGGCGTGCCGTCGGCCAGGTACCAGATGATGGCGCCCGATTCGGCCAGGAAGCTGCCGTCCTCGAGTTCCAGGGTCGGGATACGACCGTTGGGATTGCGCGCCAGGAACTCCGGCGTGCGCGTCTCGCCCTTCAGGATGTCGCACAGCACGAGCTTGTAGGGCAGGCCGAGCCGGGCCAGCACCAGGCGCACCTTGTAGCCGTTGCCGGAGTCCATGTAGTCGTAAAGCGTCAGCATCTTGCTCACTCCGCCGCGATGCGCTGGGCCGCCAGCGCCTTGGTCGCCAGGTACGCATGGATGCGCTCGGCGGCGTCGCGGCCGTCGCGCACGGCCCACACCACCAGCGAGGCGCCGCGCACGATGTCGCCGGCGGCGAACACGCCCTCGAGGCTGGTCATCATGCTGCGCCAGTCGATGTCGAGCGTGCCCCAGCTCGTGACGCCGAGATCGGGCGCGGCCAGCGCCTCGGGCAGGTTCTCCGGATCGAAGCCCAGCGCCTTCAGCACGAGATCGGCCTCGATGTTGACGTGGCTGTTGGGAATCTCCTGTGGCGCCTGGCGGCCGGAAGCATCGGGCATGCCGAGATGGATGCGCACCGTCCGCACATGGCTGACGCGCTCTCCATCCGAGTTGGCCTTGCCCAGGAACGCTTGGGGCGCCGACAGCCAGACGAATTCGACGCCTTCTTCCTCGGCGTGCTTCACCTCGCGCTGCGAGCCCGGCATGTTGGCGCGGTCGCGGCGATAGAGGCACTTCACCGACTTGGCGCCCTGGCGCACGGCCGTACGCACGCAGTCCATCGCCGTGTCGCCGCCGCCCACGACCACGACGTTCTTGCCCTCGGCGTGCAACGCGCCCGATTCGATGCCCGGCACCGAATCGCCCAGACCGCTGCGGTTTGAAGCCGTGAGATAGTCGAGCGCCGCTGCGATGCCGGGCAGGCCGACGCCGGGCGCCTGGATGTCGCGCGCCTTGTAGACACCGGTCGCGATCAGCACTGCGCTGTGCCGCCGGCGCAGCTCCTCCAGGGAAATGTCGCGGCCGATCTCGCAGTCGAGATGGAAGGTGACCTTGGAGTCGCGCAGCAGAGTCTCGCGACGCTGCACGATGTCCTTCTCGAGCTTGAAGTTGGGGATGCCGTAGATCATCAGGCCGCCGACACGGTCGTAGCGGTCGTAGACCGCGACCTGATAGCCCTTGCGGCGGAGCTGCTCGGCGGCGGCAAGGCCCGCGGGCCCGGCGCCGATGATGCCGACGCTCTCCGTGCGCTCGCGGCGCGGCCGGATCGGCTTCACCCAGCCCTGGCTCCAGGCGGTGTCGGTGATGAACTTCTCGACGGAACCGATGGTGACCGCGTCAAATCCCTTCTCGATGACGCAGTTGCCTTCGCACAGCCGGTCCTGCGGACAGATGCGGCCGCAGATCTCGGGGAAGTTGTTGGTGGCCGAGGAGAGCTCGTAGGCTTCCTCGAGCCTTCCTTCGGCGGTGAGCTTTAGCCAGTCCGGGATGTTGTTGCTGAGCGGACAATGGATCTGACAGAACGGGACGCCGCATTGCGAGCAGCGCGCGGCCTGTTCCGCCGCCTTCTCGCGGGCATAGCTGCTGTAGATCTCATCGAAGTCGCGGCGGCGCTCGGCGGCCGGGCGCTTGTCCGGCATGGCCTGCGACGTTCCGACGAACTTCAGCATCCTCTCGGCCATGACGTAGCCCCCGACTCAAAGACGTAGCCAATGATGTAATTTTATTACGCAAAGGACGTGCTGCCGGCGTCAAAGCTGCGCGTCTATCGCCCTTTCATCATGGTTTGGTCTTATAGTCAATAATACTGACCTATTTTTCAGATGAAAGAATCTGCGGCGACTATCAGGAGAGTTAATCCTGAATGAAAGCGCAAATATATTACCAATATGGGACTAATTGGCAAAGGCAGCCTAATCCAGCTGGAAAAGCCCGTTTTAATTAAGCCGGAGCGTGCTGGTTATAACGGCCGCCGACGCGGAAGCGATCCAGATAGGTCGGCAGGATGACTTCGGCCGCCGTCGCCTGGATGCCCAGCGCCGCGAGGCCCGGGGCGCCGGGCCGGGCGACATTGTCCTGGGTCAGGAGATCGACCTGGTCGTGGGTGAGCGGCGGCACGGGCAGGAATTCGGCGAAGAAGCCGGCAATCTTCATCAGGGGTGCCGGCACGCCGATGATCGGCTTGTGGCGGCCGATTTCGCGCAGCACGAGGGAAGCGATCTCGCGATAGGTGTAGACGCGTGGCCCGCCCAGCTCGAACACGGTCTTTGCCGTTTCCGGACGGGCCAGCACCGCCGCGGCCGCCTGGCCGACATCGCCGCAGAACACCGGCTGGACCTTGGCCAGGCCGTTGCCCACGACGGGCACGAACGGCGCCAGGGCCGCGATCCGCGCCAGGCGATTGAACATCGCATCGTCGGGCCCGAAGACCACGCTCGGCCGCAGGATCGTGGCTGACGGGAAGGCCGCGACGATGGCGTCTTCCGCGCCCACCTTGGACTGCACGAAGCGATTTTTGGAACCGCGATGGTCGGCGCCGATGCCCGAAATATGGACCAGCCGCTCGACGCCGGCGGCATGGGCCGCCTCGGCGATGGCACGGGCGCCGCCGACATGAACCGATTGATAGCGCTGGCGGCCGCGCTGGAACGGAATGCCGGCGGCGTTGATCACCGCCTGGCTGCCGGCGATGGCCGCCGCCACCGACTGCGGCATCCTGAGGTTGGTGCGCATCACCGTGATCTGGCCGACGTCGCCCGCGGTCTTGACGGATTCCGCGAGCTCGATCCGCCGGACCGCGACGCGGACCAGCAGGCCCTCCTGCGCGAGCGCCCGCACAATGGCCCGGCCGATGAAGCCGCTGCCGCCGAAAACCGTGACCTGCTTGATGCTCATGGATGCTGCCTATAGCTCATCGACGTTACGGTGCAAGAGTGCGCGCGATGGCAGCGCGGTTGACATCGGCGCGGCCTCGCCCTAACTCACGGCCCGCAACAGCCCGCATGCCGTGCCCAGGTGGCGGAATTGGTAGACGCACTAGTTTCAGGTACTAGCGCTGAAAGGCGTGGAAGT
>JAUXRT010000201.1 GCA_030681635.1 Reyranella sp. | reverse complement strand
CCGTGGTCAGGGGCCAGACCGCCTCGTCGTCCTACAAGCCGGCCATCGTCGAAGGCGGCATCCGGGTGATGGTGCCGCCGCATATCGGCGTCGGCACGCGCCTCGTCATCAATACCGAGGATGGCAGCTACATGGAACGCGCCAAGGACTGATCGCAACCAAGGACAAATCAAATCGTGGCCCTTCCGACCGATCGCCCTCCCAGAGACCGCCCCCTCGGCGATCGTCCCCTTGCGCGCGTCGGCCGCGCCCCGATGGCGCCAGGCCGCGAGCGCTCCGGCCCGCCTGAGCGTCGTTCTCTGGCGCCGCGCTCGGCCACCGTCACGGTGATGATCCGCGCCGCCTTCGCCGCGGCCAAGAACCTGAAGCGCGACTTCGGTGAGGTCGAGAACCTGCAGGTCTCGGAAAAGGGACCGGGTGATTTCGTCAGCCACGCCGACATCAAGGCCGAGCGCGTGCTCCGCGCTGAGTTGCTGAAGACGCGGCCGGAATACGGCTTCCTCGGCGAAGAGAGCCGCGAGACCAAGGGCGACGGCCGCAACCGCTGGATCGTCGATCCGCTCGACGGCACCACCAACTTCCTCCACGGCGTGCCGCACTTCGCCATTTCGATCGGCCTGGAGCGTGACGGCGAGATGTTCGCGGCCGTCATCTACCAGCCGATCTCCGACGAGTTGTTCTGGGCCGAGAAGGGCAGCGGTGCCTATGTCGACACGCCGGCCGCCCGTTCGCGCCGGCTCCGCGTCTCCGGTCGCAAGGATCCGGCACGTGCCCTGGTCGGCACCGGCATCCCGCACATCGGCAAGGGCGGTCACGCCGACTATCACGCCAAGCTCGCGGCCGTGACCGAGCGCACCGCCGGTGTCCGCCGCTGGGGCGCCGCGGCCCTCGACCTCGCCTTCGTGGCGGCCGGACGCTTCGATGCGTTCTTCGAATTCGGCCTGGCATCCTGGGATGTCGCCGCCGGTCTTCTGATGGTGCGCGAAGCCGGCGGCTTCGTAGGCGACATTTCGGGTCAGCCCTACGTCCTCGGCGGCCCCTCGATCCTGGCCAGCAACGCCGGCCTCCGCGATCCGATGATCGAGATCCTCACGGGCAGCCGGCCCGCCGAGTCCCTCTAGACGTCGCTCCAGGCGGATTTCGTCAACCGGAGACGTTAATGTCCCCACCGCCAGCAGGTTGAGTGGAGGGGCTCCATTGGCTATTCTCCGCCCGCCATCGCGCACCCCTGCTGCAGACTGTCTCGACTCGCCAAAACCTTTGAAAGGCAATCGGTTATGCCAACGTCTTCGGTCGCCGTGCGCAGTCTCGCCCTTGCGGTTTTGAGCCTCGGCGCTGCATCGGTCGCCTTCGCGCAGGGATCGAACGTGACGGCCTTCAACCCCTACTCCGGCATCGGTCTGCCCGGCGGGCCGGTGCCGCAATATGGCTCGCAGGCGGCCTATCCGATCGCGGATACGGTGGGCCCCACGGCCGGCGGGCCGGCCTTCAACCCCTGGCAGCCCAGCGGCAATGTCGGCGCGGCCTATCCTGTTTCTCCCGCTGCTGTTTCTGTCGGTGTCGTCTCTGCCGGCTCGGTCGCGGCGGGCGTGCCGGCGCCCAACTACAGCTACAACCCCGGCGCCTATCTGCCGGCACCGCCGCCCGGTCCGATCGAAAGCCGGATGGTGGCGATTCCCGAACTGAGCACCACGCCGTCACAGCGCGGAAGCTACACGCCGGCCCCCACGCCGGTTCCGACCTACACGCCGCCTGTCGCGCCGCCCGTGGCAGTACGTCCCGAACCGACACCCGCGCCGACCCCCATGCCGGCGCGCACGGTGCCGGCGCCCGCAGCGACCCCGGCACCTGTTTCTGCCCCCGTCGCGGTGACGCCCGCACCCCCGGCCGCGGCACCGGCACCGCCGCCGGTGCGCGCCGCGGCAGCCGCCGCCCCGCCTCTGCCGCCCGAGCCGGTGGCTCCGCCGCCCAAGGGCACCGTTGCCGCGACCATCGCCTTTGCCGGTCAATCGGCGGAACTCAACGAGTCGGCCAGGACGGATCTCGATCGCCTGGCCAAGAACCTCGGGGATCGCAGCCTGCGCCAGATCGAAATCCGCGCCTACGCCGGCGGCGCCGATCTGGACAGCCGCAAGATCTCACTCGCCCGGGCGCTGGTCGTCCGCAGCTACCTGATCGACAGGGGCGTGAAGACGCGCATCGAGGTCGGCGCCTACGGCGGCGACAGCAGGGGCGGCGGCAGCGATCGTGTCGACATCCTGGTGCCCAACTCGTGATCGATCTTCAGCCGCACCGCGGCGGTAGCTGTCCAGCCGCACCGCGGCGGCGGCTGAACGCATGAGCAATCCCCTTCCCTATCTGATCCGGATGCTGCTGTTCCTGGTAGCTGTCGTGGGTCTCGCCTACGTCCTGCACGAGGACCTGCTGCGCGTGTTCCTGAACACGCCGATCCTGAACGGCGTCATCGTGGGCGTGCTCGTGATCGGCATCTTCTTCGTCATGCGCCAGGTCATCTCGCTGTGGCCCGAGGTGCGGTGGCTGCGCCGCTTCCAGCACCGCGAGCAGGGCGCGCCCCTGCTCGAGACCCATACGATCAACCTGTTGGCGCCGATGGCCGCCATGCTGGGCGAACGGCAGGACAATTTCCGGCTGTCGCCGACGGCCACGCGCGCCCTGCTCGACGGCATCGCCACCCGCCTCGACGAGCGTCGCGAACTCACGCGCTACCTGATCGGACTGCTGATCTTCCTCGGCCTGCTCGGCACCTTCTGGGGCCTGCTGGAGACCATCGGCGCGGTCGCCGACGCCATCAACGGCCTGCAGGTCACGGGCGGCGATGCCGTGCAGATGTTCGCCAAGCTCAAGGCCAGCATCGACGGCCCGCTGAAGGGCATGGCGACGGCGTTCGGCGCCTCGCTGTTCGGCCTCTCCGGCTCGCTGGTCCTGGGCTTCCTCGAACTGCAGGCGAGCCAGGCGCAGGGCCGCTTCCATATCGAACTCGAGGAGTGGCTGGCCGGCGCCACCCACCTCTCCAGCGGCAGCCTGCACGGCGAGGGCGAACAGGGCGTGTCGGCCTATGTAGAGGCGCTGCTCGAACGCACCGCCGACGGGCTCGACGATCTCACTCGCACGCTGCGGCGCAGCGAGGAGAGCCGCGAGGCAGCGGCCAGCGCCAGCGCCACGTTGGTCGAGCGTCTGGCCGCCCTGGCCGAGACCATGCGCGCCCAGCAAACCCTGCTTGCCCGCCTGGCCGAGCATTCGATCGAACTTCGCGGCACGGTCAACCGCCTGTCCGAGCGTTCGCC
>JAUXRT010000200.1 GCA_030681635.1 Reyranella sp. | reverse complement strand
TCTTCCAGCGGCCGGCCAGGCTGGTGCCGTCGGCGTTGGCGTCGATGTCGATGAAGAGCGAGCCGCGGCACGGGCAGTCGGGGTTGGTGGGATCCTGCCAGGTGAGCCGCCAGGCGCCGATGAAGTCGTTCATGCCGCGGCTCGTCGGCGGATTGACCGGCACGTCGCCCGGTCCGCCCATCGGTGGTCGCGGCAACTGGGCCTGCACGGGAAGCACCGCGATCATGGCGAGAATGAGAGCTGCCACAAGAGCCCGGGGGCGGAAGATCGGTGTCATTTGGCCGACAGGCGCTCGTAGAGCTGCAGCAGCCGACTGTTGGACTGGGCAAGGCCGTAGTGGCTGCGCGCATGCTCCTGGGCAGCGCGGGCGAGTTCGGCGCGCCGCTCGGTCGACAGCGACAAGGCGTTCCGCAGCGCCTCGGCGAGGGCCGCTGCGTCGCCCGCCGGTGCCAGCCACCCGGTGACGCCGGGGCGCACCGCTTCGGCAGCACCTCCGCCATCCTCCGCCACCACCGGCCGGCCCATCGCCTGGGCCTCGACCAGCGTGCGGCTAAAACCCTGGCGGCCGCCGCCGGTCGCCACCACCACGTCGGCCAGCATGTAGGCCGCCGGCATGTCGTCGACATAGGGTCCGATCTGCATGCGGCCGTGCAGTTCCGCGGCCTCGATCGCGCGCTCGAGTTCGCGCTCGAACGGCGTCGGCTGGCCGACCGAGCCCAGCAGCAGGCAGAACACATCGTCGCGGCCCAGCTGCTTCAGCGCCTCGATCAGTATCTTCTGGCCGTTGTCCTCGCCGAAGCGCGCCGGACACAGCACGAGATGGCTGCCGTCGGGCACGCGCAGCTCGCCGGCGAGGCGGATCAGCCGGTCGGCGCGCACGATCGCCGGATCGAAGCGATCGAAGTTGATGCCGGGTGGAATGGTTTCCAGCCGATCTTCCAGGCCGGGAATGCGCTGCAGGGCGTCGCGCGCGACATGGTCGGACACGGCGATCGCTGCGTCGGCGCGCCCCTGGCGCCGTTCGAGGAAGCGTCCCATCAGGTCGGGCGCGATGAACGGCCGGTGCAGCGTGGCGATCCATTTGACCTCGAGCCGGCGGGCGAGCGCACGGGCGATCCAGGCCGTGGCGGGCGAGCGCGCCTGCACGACGTCGACGCGGGCATCGCGCAGCGAACTTGCGAGCTTGGCGGGCAGGGTGAGCCGTCCCCACAGCCGCTGCTGGGTGATGGGCAGCTCGATATGTGTCGCACGCAGCCGCAGCAGGTCGGGCACCAGGGCGCCGCCCGGCGAGGCGACGAGCGCCGACCCGCCCGCGGCGATCACGGCCTGCGCTGCGTCGAGCGTGGCGCGGGCAAGGCCACCACCGGCGAGGGTTGGCACGATCTGCAGGAGCGTGGGCGCGGACACGGTGATTTATTTTTCGTATGAGTGGAGAGGAGACCGAGCAGGTAACACGGGAGCGCCAACGTGGGTAGAGTCGAGCGGCTGCAGCGGCCCGACGGCAACACCATCGCCTATGCGAAAACCGACGGAACTGCGCCGACGGTGATGTTCCTGGGCGGTTTCCGGTCCGACATGACCGGTACCAAGGCCGTCGCGCTGGAAGCCTGGGCGCGCCAGGCCGGCCGCGCCTTCCTGCGCTTCGACTATCTCGGTCACGGCCAGTCCTCTGGCCGTTTCGAGGACGGCACCATCGGCCGCTGGCTCGACGATTCACTGGCGGCCATCGACCAACTCACCACCGGCAGGCTGGTGCTGGTGGGATCGAGCATGGGCGGCTGGCTGTCGCTCCTGGTGGCGCGCGCGCGACCGGAGCGCCTGGCTGGGCTGGTGCTGATCGCCGCCGCGCCCGACTTCACCGAGCGCATGCTGCTAAAAGGGCTCTCGCCCGAGGATCGCGCAGCACTCGAACGCGACGGCCGGCTGGAGCGTCCATCGCAATATTCGCCCGAACCATCGGTCTTCACCTGGAAGCTGATCGAGGAGGGGCGCAACCATCTGCTGCTCGACAAGAAGTTTTCGCTGCCCTGCGCGGTGCGCTTGCTGCATGGCCAGAGCGATCCCGACGTGCCGTGGGACTATTCGCTGCAGATCGCGGCCCATCTCGAAGCGCCCGAGGTCATCACCACGCTGATCAAGGGCGGCGACCACCGCCTCAGCACGCCGGCCGACATCGCCCGCCTGATCGCCGCCGTCGAGGAGCTGGCAGGCTAACGCGGACTTCACCTGCCGACCCCCACCTCATGCTGAGGAGGCCGCGAAGCGGCCGTCTCGAAGCATGGGCCACATACGCCGTGTTTGCCCACCCTTCGAGACGCGACCCTCCGGGTCGCTCCTCAGGGTGAGGTAGGCGTGTTGGGATAGAAGCTAGCCTAAAGCCGCAATTGCCTTCAGTCCTTCGCGGTAGGTCGGGTAGCGCAGGACCACGCCGAGGTCGCGCTTCATGCGCTCGTTCCGGACGCGTCGGCTCTCGGCATAGAAGGAGCGGGCCATCGGGCTCATCGTGGGCGCGATCTCGTCCCACGGGATCGACGGCGGTACCGGCCGGCCCAGCAGCTCGCAGGCGAAGGCCACCACCTCGCCGGTCGAGACCGGCAGGTCGTCGACCACGTTGTAGAGCCCGCCGGGATGCGGTGCGACCATCGCCTTCAGCACGGTGCCGGCGATGTCGGCGACATGGACGCGCGAGAAGAATTGCCCGGGCTTGTCGATGCGCCGCGCCGTGCCCGCCGTCACCTGGTCGAGCGTGCTGCGGCCGGGGCCGTAGATGCCGGGCAACCGGAAGATATCGAGCGTGGCGCCGGCCTCGCGCGCCATCGCCTGCCAGCCGCGCTCGGTGGCCAGGCGTTCGATGCTGCGCGGCTGGCCGGGCGTGGGCGGCGTGTCCTCGTCGACCCAGCCGCCACCGTGATCGCCGTAGACGCCGGTGGTCGACAGATAGCCCAGCCACTGCGCCTGCCGGAGCAGCGGGCCACAAAGTTTGAGGGCCGGATCGCCCATCGTGCCCGGGGCAATGCTGCAGAGGATATGAGAGGCGCCGCCCAAGGCGGCGGCCGGGAGCGGTGCCGTGCCGTCGAACAGGTGCGTCTCGATGCCCTGGGCGCGCAGGCGCTCGGCTTTCTCCACGCCGGTGCAGGTGCCGGCCACGGCCCAGCCGCTGGCCTTCGCAAGCTTGGCGATTTCAAGGCCGCTATAGCCCAGGCCGAAAATGAAAAGGCGTTTGGTCATCTTGTCAGGATCGCTCCGGCGCGCTTCTTTTCAAAGATGTCGTTTCGTCCCCTGACGCTCCTCCTGTTGCTTGGTCTTGCCCCGGTCCTGCCGGCGGCCGGCCAGACGCTGAGCCCGTTCGAAAACACGCCCGATCACTTGCAGCGCTACACCGAATGCATGAGGCTGGCGCGCAAGGAGCCGCTCCGGGCGTTGCCGATGGCCGAGAAGTGGAACGCCGAGGGTGGTGGCCTGGGGGCGCGCCATTGCGTCGCCGTCGCCATGTTCCAGGCCGGCAAATACCCCCAGTCGGCGGCACAGTTCGAGGCGATCGCCCGCGACATGGGCCTCGACCGCCCGGGGTTGCGGGCCGAACTGTGGGCCCAGGCCGGCCAGGCCTGGATCGAGGCGGGGCAGGCCGACAAGGCGGCCGTTGCGCAGACCCGGGCGATCGAGCTCAAGGGCAACGACCCCGATCTGTGGATCGATCGCGGCCTCAGCAACGCCGCCATGCTGGCCTGGCCACGGGCCATCTCCGACTTCGACCAGGCGCTTCGCCTCAGGCCCGATGACGTCGAGGTCCTGGTGCTGCGTGCCGCCGCCTGGCGCAACGCGCGCAACACGAGCCAGGCCTTGGCCGATGCCGGTCGGGCGCTCCGGATCGCGCCCGAACATACCGAGGCGCTGCTCGAACGCGGCTTCGCCAACCTGGCGGGTGGCGACCGAGTCAGGGCCAACGAGGATTTCAACCGGGTGCTGCGCATCGTGCCGCCCGGCTCTGACAGCGCGCGGCGGGCCGAGGCCGGGATACGCGGCGAGCAGCCCACCCCCGCTGCG
>JAUXRT010000181.1 GCA_030681635.1 Reyranella sp. | reverse complement strand
CGGTGCAGTTGCTGGGCCGCCAGTTCGTGCTGGGGCAGACCATCGAGGAAGGCATGAAAGAGGCGGCCTCGGCACGCAAGCGCCAGGCCAATCTGAGCTTCAGCTTCGACATGCTGGGTGAGGGCGCCCGCACCGATGAAGACGCGCTGCGCTACCTGGCGAGCTACCAGCAGGCCATCGCCGCGATTGCGCGCGACGCAGACGCATCGCGCCACCCAAGCCAGAACGACGGCATCTCCATCAAGCTCAGCGCGCTGCACCCGCGCTACGAAGATGCGCAGTACGAACGCGTGCTCGAGGAACTGGTGCCGCGCGTGTGGCCGCTGTGCGAAGCGGCCGCCGCGGCCAACCTCAACCTCACCATCGATGCCGAGGAGGTGGACCGGCTGGAGCTCTCGCTCGCGGTGTTCGAGGCGCTGGCCGGGCGGGTGGCGCAACATTGCCCGCAATGGCAAGGCTTCGGTCTGGCGCTGCAGGCGTACCAGACGCGTGCGGTGGAGCTGATCGAGCACGTGACCACGCTGGCGCGTCGGCACCGGCTCAAGTTCATGTGCCGGCTGGTCAAGGGCGCGTACTGGGACGCCGAGATCAAGCGCGCGCAGGAGCTGGGCCTGGCCGCCTACCCCGTGTTCACGCGCAAGCCGCACACCGACGTGAGCTACCTGGCCTGCGCGCGCGCGCTGCTGGTGGCGCCCGACGCGATCTTTCCGCAGTTCGCCACGCACAACGCGGGCACCATCGCCGCCATCCTGCAGATGGCTGCCGAGGAAAACGTGCCCTTCGAGCTGCAGCGGCTGCACGGCATGGGCGAGGGCATCTACCGCGAGGTGCTGAAGCACCCCCATGTGGGCTGCCGGATTTATGCCCCGGTGGGCGCCCACCGAGACTTGCTGGCCTATCTGGTTCGCCGCCTGCTGGAGAACGGTGCCAACTCTTCTTTCGTGCACCAGCTGGCCGATGAGTCGGTGGGCATGGACGAACTCCTGATCTCTCCGCTGGTTCAGTCGCAGCCCGATGCGCCGGATGCCGCTGGGCTGCCCTTGCCACCGCAGCTCTACGGAGAGCGCCGGGTCAACAGCGAGGGCCTGGACCTCGCCGTGGCAGCGCACCGCCAGTCGCTCATGGACGCCCACGCCACGGCGGTGGTGAACCGCGTGCCCGAGGCGAGCAGCGACGAGGTGAAGACCGCTTGTGAACGCGCCGAGCGGGCTTTCGCGGGCTGGAACCACACGCCGGTGGCCGAGCGCGCCGCCAC
>JAUXRT010000180.1 GCA_030681635.1 Reyranella sp. | reverse complement strand
GCACGTCGTGATGCCCGGCATCGTGCTCGCCCTCTCGGCCATCCCGGCCCTCACCCGCCTCACCCGCGCCGGCATGATCCAGGCCATGGGCAGCGACGATATAAGGACGGCGCGGGCCAAGGGTCTGTCGCGCGCCTCGATCCTGCTCAAGCACGCGCTGCGCAACGCCGCCATCCCCGTCGTGGCGATCGCCGCCGTCCAGTTGGGCTTCATGCTGGGCGGCTCGGTCGTGATCGAGCAGGTCTTCGCCCTGCACGGCGTCGGCTATCTCGCCTGGGAGTCGATCGGCAAGAACGACTTCCCCGTGGTCCAGGCGGTCGTGCTGGTGCTGGCGGTGATCTACGTCGCCCTCACCATGCTGGCCGACCTGATGAATGCGGTGCTCGATCCGAGGCTGCGCGGTCCATGAGAAACGCAAGATGAGCGTCGCGGCCGTGAACGCCGGCCCCAAGCGGGGCTGGAAGAGTGTCGGCACCTGGATCGGCGCCGTCATCGTGGGCCTCGCGATGTTCTGCGCGCTGGCCGCCCCCTGGATCGTGCCCTACGACCCCTTCGCGCAGGACCTCGGCAAGCGCCTGGTCGTGCCGTTCTGGATGGCCGGCGGCTCGAGCGAGCATCTCCTCGGCACCGACCAGCTCGGCCGCGACGAACTCTCGCGCCTGATCTGGGGCTGCCGCATCTCCATGCTGATCGGCGTCACCGTCACGGTCGTCTCGGGCCTGATCGGCATCACCATCGGCGTACTGGGCGGCTTTTTGGGCGGTCGGGTCGACGACGCGGTGCTGTTCGCCATCACCACGCGGCTCTCCATCCCGGTGGTGCTGGTGGCTCTGGCCGTGGTCGGTCTTTTGGGCAGCTCGATGACCCTGCTGGTCCTGACGCTCGGCCTGCTGCTGTGGGACCGCTTCGCCGTGGTCGCGCGCGCCACCACCATGCAGGTGCGCAACCTCGACTTCGTGGCCGCCGCCTGGTGCGCCGGCTGCTCGCGCTTCCGCATCCTGTCGCGCGAGGTGCTGCCCAACATCGCGAGCCATCTCGTGGTGGTGGCGACGCTGGAAGTGGCGCTCGCCATCCTGCTCGAGGCAGCACTTTCGTTCCTCGGTCTCGGCGTGCCGCCGCCGCTGCCGTCGTGGGGCCTGATGATCGCCGAGGCCAAGGACTACATGTTCTTCTCACCCTGGGTGATCGTGATCCCGGGCGTCGCCCTCTTCGTGCTGGTCCTCGGCATCAACCTGCTGGGCGACGGACTGCGTGACCTGTTCGGGGCGAGGACGGACACGTGAGCGCGCTCCTCGAGGTCGACCAGCTCGAAGTCGGCTTCGGCAGCCGCACTTCGGCAGTGCGCGGCACCTCGCTCACCGTCGAGCGCGGCGAGACCCATTGCCTGGTGGGCGAATCGGGTTGCGGCAAGTCGGTGACGGCGCTCGCCGTCATGAACCTGCTGGCCCGCGGCGGACACCGACGGGCCAAGCGCCTCAGCTTCCAAGGCGAGGATCTCCTGAAGCTCGACGACAAGGGCATGGCCCGGCTGCGCGGCAACGCCATGGCGATGATCTTCCAGGAGCCGATGACCAGCCTCAATCCCGCCTACACGGTGGGCTCGCAGATGACCGAGGTGCTGCGCCGCCACAAGGGCACCAACCAGCGCGCGGCCACCGACCGCGCTGCCGATCTGTTGGCCCGCGTCGGCATCACGGCGCCGGGCCTGCGCCTCGGCCAGTTCCCGCACCAGCTCTCGGGCGGGCTGCGCCAGCGCGTCATGATCGCCATGGCGCTGATGTGCGATCCGCAGCTGCTGATCGCCGACGAGCCCACGACCGCGCTCGACGTCACGGTGCAGGCCCAGATCCTGCGCCTGCTGGCCGACCTGCAGCGCGACCTCGGCCTCGGCATGCTGCTGATCACCCACGACCTCGGCATCGTGGCCCGCGTCGCCACCCGCGTCTCGGTCATGTACGCGGGCGAGGTCGTCGAGAGCGCGGCGACGGCGCAACTCTTTGCCGACCCCAAGCATCCCTATACGCAGGGGCTCCTGCGTTGCGTGCCGGTGCCGGGCAAGCAGCGCCAGGATGAGCCGCTGGGCTCGATCCCGGGCACGGTGCCGCGCGTTGGGCCTGGCTTCGAGGGCTGCGCCTTCCGCGAGCGCTGTTCCTTCGCCGACGAGACCTGCGCCCACCGGATCCCGCGCAAGACCGCGAGCCCGGGCCACGACTATCTCTGCCGGCTGCCGGCATGAGCGCGTCCACGTCCCTGCCCGCGATCGAAGTTCGCGGCGTCCACAAAACCTTCCGCGTCAAAGGCGGCATGCTGGGCAAGGACCGCCATGTCGTGGCCTGCGACGACGTCTCCTTCGCGGTGCCCCAGGGCGGCGTGCTGGGCGTGGTGGGCGAGTCGGGCTGCGGCAAGTCCACGCTCGCCCGCCTGATCCTGGGCCTGCTCGAACCCACCTCCGGCGAGATCGCGGTCGAAGGCCAGAAGATCTCCGACATGGACCGCAAGGCCCGCGCCCGGCTGATCCAGCCGGTGTTCCAGGATCCGTTTGCCTCTCTCAACCCCCTGGCGCGCGTGCGCGACATCGTGGCCATGCCGCTGCGCGCCCAGGGCAACATCGACCGCGCTGAAGTCACCAAGCGCGTCGACGAGATGCTGGCCCGCGTCGGCCTCACCACCGAGATGGGCGTCCGCCTGCCGACCGAGTTGTCGGGCGGCCAGCGCCAGAGGGTCGCCATCGCCCGCGCCTTGGTGCTCAGGCCCCGCATCGTGGTCTGCGACGAGCCGACCTCGGCGCTCGACGTCTCGGTGCAGGCGCAGATCCTGAACCTGCTGGCCGAGCTGCGCCGCGAACTCGGCCTCACCTATGTCTTCATCAGCCACAACCTTGCGGTCGTGGAGCATGTCGCGAGCGAAGTGGCGGTGATGTATCTCGGCCGCATCGTCGAGCGGAAGCCGACCGAGGCGCTGTTCCACCAGCCCGAGCATCCCTACACCAAGGCGCTGCTGGCTTCGGTGCTGACGCCCGAGCCCGGCCTCGGCGTGCCCGACGTCGGCCTGGGCGACGTGCTGCCCGACCCCGCCAACATTCCGCCGGGCTGCCGCTTCCATCCGCGCTGCCCGATCGCCGAGAAGCGCTGTTCAACAGAAACGCCGCCGTTCAAGGTCCGGCCCGGCGGCGGCGTGGAGTGTCTTCTGGTTCCTTGACGGCTTGCGCGCGGTGACGGTCTCCGGTAGCTTGTCACCTATTAGGTGACGTAACCTGGTAGGTGACCTTGGCGATTGCAAGCTTTCGGCACAAGGGCCTGCAAGAGTTGTTCGTGTCGGGGCGCTCGGGAAAAATCGGCTCGACCTATCAAAAGCCGGCGATACTCATCCTCGACCATCTGAACGCCGCGATTGACCTCGCCGACCTTCGGAACGTCCGGAAGCTCCACACCCTGAAGGGACGCGAGGCCGGCCGCCATTCGATGTGGGTGTCGGGAAACTACCGCATTACCTTCGGCTGGCGCGACGGACGCGCCGTCGATGTCGATTTCGAGGACTATCACTAGATCAGCAGATGAAGGGACCTCCCATGCTCGAGCGCAAGCGCCGCCCCTCCGCCCCGGGTGACATCATCCGCGCTCACTATCTCGACGAGCGCGGCATCAGCGTTGCCGCCCTCGGCCGGGCGATCGATATCAGCCGCAAGCACATGAGCGACATCGTCAACGGTCATGCACGCATCGAACCGCTGGTCGCGGCACGCCTGGCCAAGGTGTTCGGCACGTCGACCGCGCTATGGCTCAATCTTCAAGCTGCGGTCGACGCCTGGGATGCCGACCGCGAAGTTCGTTCATGGAAGCCGCCGACCAGCTTCTCCGACGCCGCCTGATCTCCTCACTTCCACTTGGCGTAATAGAAGCGCGGCAGTTCGTCGGGGAAGGTCTTGAACTCCAGCGCCTTCACGAAGGCGTAGGTGTTCACGTAGGTGTGCAGCGGCATCCAGTAGGCCTTCTCGGTCATCAGCTTGATGGCCGCCGAATAGGCCTTCTTGCGCGCCTCGGGATCGGAGGTGGCGCCGCCGTCGGCGACCAGCTTCTCGAGTTCGGGATCCTTGGAGTAGTTGTCGAGCGCGCCGGCGCCGTACATCACCGGGAAGATCGCCGAGACGTCGTTGACCGAGTAGCTGCCCCAGCTGCCGTGAAAGATCGGGCTCTCGCCGCGATGATTCTTCTGGATGGC
>JAUXRT010000161.1 GCA_030681635.1 Reyranella sp. | reverse complement strand
TCCCATACAACCGGCGACAGAGTCATCGACCGAGTGTATTCTCGGGGCGTGCGTTTCGCACTGAAGGAGGACGCCATGTCCATGACGGCAGATAAATCGGGACCCCAGAGCCTGGCCGACGGCCTCAAGGCGCTGCGCGGCAAATGGGGTTGGATCGTTGCCCTCGGCGTCGTCTTCCTGATTGCCGGCGTCATCGCGCTGGGCAGCGTCGTCTCCGCCACCGAGACGGCCGTGCTGGTCGTCGGAATCATGATGCTGCTGGGCGGCGTCGCCGAGATCATCGCCGCCTTCGGCGTCAAGAGCTGGGGCAAGTTCCTGTTCTGGCTGCTGCTGGGCGTTCTCTACGTCGCCGCCGGCATCATCGCCATCATGAACCCGCTGCTCGCCGCCGTTTACCTCACCCTGATGCTGGGCGTCGCGCTCGCGGTCGGTGGTGTGCTGCGCATCTTCCTCGCCTTCAGCATGAAGGGCGCAGGCGGACCATGGGCCTGGGTCGCGCTGTCGGGCGTCATCACCTTTGCGCTCGGCTGCATGATCGTCGCCCAGTGGCCGGCCTCGAGCCTGTTCGTGCTCGGCGTCTTCCTCGGTATCGACCTGATCTTCATCGGCGCCGGCTGGATCACCATGGGCCTGGCGCTCAAGAAGCGCGCGTAACTACTTCCGGGTCGGGTCTTCGGCAACCTGCACCAGCAGCTTGCCGAAGTTCCGGCCCTTGAGCAGGCCCATGAAGGCCTCGGGCGCATTCTCGATGCCCTGCACGATGTCCTCACGATACTTGATCTTGCCGGCCTTCACCGCGGCCGGAACTTCCTTCCAGAAATCGGCCATCTGGCCGAAGTGATCGGACACGATAAAGCCTGTCACCGTGGCGCGCTTGATCAGCAGCAAGCCCCAGCTAGGGCCGGGGCCCGGCTGCAATTCGTTGTACTGCGAGATCAGTCCACACAGAGGCACGCGGGCGAAGTCATTGAGCTGCGGCACGACGGCGGCCTGCACGGCCCCACCGACATTCTCGAAATAGACGTCGATGCCCTTGGGCGCGGCGGCTCGGATCTCCTTGAAGAGGTTGCCGCCCGCGGCGCGATAGTCGACGCAGGCGTCGAAGCCCAATTCCTTCACGACGTAATCGCACTTGTCCTTGCCGCCGGCGAGGCCCACGGCACGGCAACCGTGCAGCTTGGCGAGCTGGCCGACCACCGAGCCGACGGCACCTGACGCGGCCGAGACGACCACCGTCTCGCCCGCCTTGGGCTTGCCGATCTGCATCAGGCCCCACCACGCCGTCATGCCCGGCATGCCGAGCACGGAAAGTGCCAGCGACAGCGGCGCGGCGTTGGGGTCGAGCTTCATGCTCATGGCCCCGTCGGACACGGCGTAGCTCTGCCAGCCGGCATATTCGGCGACATAGTCGCCTTCCTTGAATCGCGGGTTCTTCGACTTCACGACCTGGCCGACGGTGCCGCCCATCATCGCATCACCCAGCTTGACGTTGGCGGCGTAGCCCTTGGTCTCGGCCATGCGCCCGCGCATATAGGGATCGAGCGACATCCAGATGGTGCGCGAGAGGTACTCGCCGTCCTTGGGCTCGGGGATCGGGTGCTCGACCACGTCGAAATTGGCGTGGGTCGGCTCGCCCTCGGGGCGCGACTTCAGCAGCACGCGGCGGTTGGTGGCCATGGAATCCTCCGTTGGTTTCCGTCACGCTAGCATGACGGAAAGGGAGAAACGATGCGGGCCGTGTTCCTTGCGCTTGTCGTTCTGCTATGGAGTGGCCCCGTGCCTGCTCAATCGCTCTCAGCTGACGACCGCGCCCTGATCGACGCCACCCGCCGCAACGACGTCGAGGCGGCACGGCGCTTGATCGCCGCTGGCGCCAGCGTCAACGCCCAGGACGAGAATCGCGACAGCGCCTTCCTGCTGGCCGGCGCCGAAGGACGGCTGGAGATCCTGAAGCTCACCCTGCAGGCGGGCGCCGACCTCAAGAGCACCAACCGCTATGGCGGCACGGCCCTGATCCCGGCCTGCCACCATGGCCATGTCGAGACGGTGCGCGAGCTGCTGAAGACCGCGATCGACGTGAACCACGTCAACCGCCTCGGCTGGACCGCCCTGCTTGAGACGGCGATCCTGGGTGACGGCAGCGCGACCTATATCGAGATCGCGCGCCTGCTGGTCGCCCACAAGGCCGACGTCAATCTGGCCGACAAGCAGGGTCTCACGCCGCTGGCCCATGCCCGCCAGCGCGGCCATCGCGAGATCGCCGCGATCCTCGAAGCCGCCGGCGCCCGCTGAATGAGCAAATTCCGTACCTATGTCTGCCTGCCCGGCGCCTGGATGGGTGCCTGGACGTGGAAGTTTGTTGTCCAGCGTCTCGCCGCTGAAGGACACGACGTCCGCGCGCTGCCCTTTCGCGGCGTCGGCGAACGCGCCTCGGAACTGTCGCCCGAGGTCGACAACGACGTGCTGCTGGCCGACACGATCGACTATCTCGAGGCGGAGAACCTGCGCGAGGTCGTGCTGGTCGGCCACAGCTTCGGCAGCCTGATCGCCAGCCTCACGACCGACCGCGTGCCCGAGCGCATCGGGCACCTGGCGATCATCGACGGCGGCATCGCGCAGGACGGCCAGTCGATCTTCGGCCGCATCCCGGCGGAGATCGTGGCCAAGCGGAAGAAGCTGGTGAAGATCGTCGACGGCACCGAGGTCCTGCCCTTCGCGCCGGTCGGCAGCCTGATCATCGACGATCCCGAGCTCGCCGCCTGGACGCATCGCCAGCTCACGCCGCATCCCCTCGCCTGCTACACTAAGCCGATCCGCCTGTTCCATCCCGCCGGCAACGGCCGGCCGATGACCTACATCGCCTGCACCAGGCCGCGCTATCCTGTTTCGGCCGGCATGCACGAGAAGGTCCAGGCGATGCCGCATGTCCGCTACCGGCCGATCGA
>JAUXRT010000158.1 GCA_030681635.1 Reyranella sp. | reverse complement strand
CCGCTCAGCGCCTCCAGCGCCTGGACCTGCTCGCCGAGGTGATAGACGGGCCGAAAGGGCGCGGCTTGCGCCTTCAGGCGAACCACCAGCTCGGCCGCCTCGATGCGGGGAAAGCCCGGGATGTCGTAGATCGGCTTTTCGGGATAGAGCGCCGTGCACTGGCCACCGGCGTCGTCGAGCACATCGACGACATGGCAGTTGAGCCGGACCATGCCGCACTCGAACACGGCGAACAGGCCCACGGGGCCCGCGCCTACAATGACGACGTCGGTCTGGTGGGAATGTCCGTTGGCCATGGCCCTAAAGTGGCGAAGATGGTCCCCAAAATAACGGCCCCCGGCGAAGGATCGTCCGGGGGCCAGAATTTGGTAGCTGGGGGCGGACTTGAACCGCCGACCCCGGCATTATGAGTGCCGTGCTCTAACCAGCTGAGCTACCCAGCCATGGGTGGGCGCTATTAAGCGGCGGGGCCGGGACCTGTCAAGAAAACCGCCTTATGAAGCCCCCGCCCAGGACGCGGCTGCCGGTCGCGGCGTCATAGACCACGCAGGCCTGGCCGGGCGACACGCCGACCTCGGGTTCGGCGAAGCGGACCTGAGCCCCCTCGCCCGATAGCTCGATCTCGGCCGGGCGCAGTGCCTGGCTGGACCGCACCCGCACCTGCACTGGCATGGCCCTCTCCAACACCGGACCGATCCAGTTGAGGTCGTAGAGCGCCATCTCGGTCCGTCCGAGCGCGGCGCGCGGGCCCACGACGACGCGGCGTGTTTCCGGATCGAGCCGCACGACGTAAAGCGGATCGTTGGCCGTGCCGTCGCGGTCGCCCAGCGCCAGACCGCGGCGCTGGCCCACGGTGAAATGCACGATGCCGTCGTGGCGGCCGACCACGGTTCCCTGCAGGTCGACGATCTCGCCGGGCTCGACCGCCTCGGGCCGGAGCTTCTGGACGACGGCGGCATAGTCGCCGCCGGGCACAAAGCAGATGTCCTGGCTGTCGGGCTTCTCGGCCACCGGCAGCTGGAAGCGCTCGGCCAACGCCCGCGTCTCGCTCTTGGGCAGATGGCCGAGTGGAAAGCGCAAGTAGTCGAGTTGCTCGTGCGTCGTGCCGAACAGGAAATAACTCTGGTCGCGCGCCGGATCGACGCCACGATGCAGCTCCGGCCCCGCCTCGCCCCGCAGGCGCTGGACATAATGGCCGGTCGCCAGCGCCTCGGCGCCGAGCTCGCGCGCGGTCTTGAGCAGGTCGCGGAACTTCACCGTGCGATTGCACGCGATGCAGGGCACCGGCGTCTCGCCGCGCGCATAGGCGTCGGCGAAGGAGTCCATCACCTCGGCGCGAAAGCGGCTTTCGTAATCGAGCACATAGTGCGGGATGGCGAGGCGCTCGGCGACCTGGCGGGCGTCCTGGATGTCCTGGCCGGCGCAGCAGGCGCCCTTCTTGCCGATGGCGACGCCGTGATCGTAGAGCTGCAGGGTGACGCCCACGACGTCGTAGCCCTGCTCCTTCAGGAGTGCTGCCGTGACCGACGAATCGACGCCGCCCGACATCGCGACCACCACGCGGGTGTCGCCGGGCGCCTTGTCGATATCGAGGGAATTGCGGGCCATGACGGGGCCTATATAGGCGCCGCTCCCCGGTCCCGCCAGCCGGGCTCCGTCCGCTAGTCGCGGCGCGGGGTGGTGTCGCGGACGGCCTTGGCGACGCCGCTGCTGTTGTAGACGATCTGGACCCGATCCCCCATCTGGACGTCGCCGTCGTCGTATTGAGCGACCTTCACCTGCTGGCCGTCGTCCTTCTGGACCGTCACCTCGATGCCGCGCCTTGAACTGCCGCGGTCGACAGCCGTGCCGGCGATGGCGCCGCCAACGGCACCCAGGAGTCCGCCGACCAGCGCGCCGCCCACGGAGTTCGTCGTGGCAGCACCAATGGCCGCCCCGCCTGCTGCACCCAGGCCGCCGCCGATCAGGGTGCCATCGCTCACACCGGAGCCGCTGCCGCCGCGAACCGGCACTTCACGGATGGCCATTACCCGGCCGGTTTCGCCGCGATAGCTGCCTTGTGCCGAGGTATTGACCACGCCGGGCTGCACCGCGCCGCTGCTGCCGGTGCAGGCGCCGACGCTGGCGGCCAAGGCTACCGGGACCAGAAGACTCAAGAGCCGCTTGCCGAACATCACGAAATCCCTCTCTCAAACACAAGCTCGGTCGAATGAAACGCCAGGCCTCAGTCGGGGTTCCGCGCACTGTCACGAACGACCTTGGCCACGCCCTGCCGATCCTGCACGATCTGCACCCGGTCGCCGAGCTGGACGTCGCCGTCGTCGACCTGGGCCACGGTGACCTTCTGGCCGTCGTCGCGCTGAACCACCACCTCGATGCCGCGGCCGCTGCCGCGCTGGCCATCGGCGATGCTGCCGGCGATGGCGCCGCCGACGGCGCCAAGAAGGGCGCCGACCAGACCGCCACCGACTGAATTGCTGGTAATGCCGCCGAGGAGGCCACCGCCTGCCGCGCCAAGCATGCCGCCCATCAGGGCGCCATTGCCCGAGCCGCCACCCGCACCCTTGATGCCCACTTCACGGATCGACACCACCCGGCCCTGGCTGCCCGGCATGACCGTGGAGCCGTTGGCCGCCGCCGGCCCCGCGGCCGAGGTACTGACGATGCCCGGTTGAACCCCGCCAGACTCGCAAGCGGCCAGCCCGGCTACCAGCACCAGCGGCAGCAGCAAATGGCGGACCCAATTCCCGATCATGACGGCCTCCCCAGGAGCCCTGTTTCGCCGATATTTTCGGCCAAATTACGGCGTGCCGCTAGTCGCGTTCCTCGATCCAGGCGGCCTGGATGGCCTCCAGAATCTTCTCGTTGGAGCGGTTGGGATCGTCCTCGAACCCAGGTAGTTCCATCACCCAGCGGTGCAGGTCGGTAAACCGCAGGTTGACGTTATCGATGTCGGGGTGGCGTTCCTCGAGCTCTATCGCGATATCGTGAACGTCGGTCCAGCGCAGCTTGCGCGCCATTAGCCTCTCCTAGTTGGGGCCTCTCCTACTTGTCGACCATCATGTTGCGGGTCGCTGCCGGCAGGCGCACCGCCAGCCCGTCCAGCGCCTCGCTCATCAGGATCTGGCACCCCAGGCGCGAGGTATGGGTGAGGCCAAAGGCGAGGTCGAGCATGTCCTCCTCGTCCTCGCTGGCCGGCGCCAGCTTCTCGAACCATTCCTTCTCGACCACGACATGGCAGGTCGAGCAGGCGAGCGAGCCCTCGCACGCGCCCTCGATGTCGATGTGATTGCGATGGGCGATCTCGAGCACCGACAGGCCGATCGGCGCATCGACTTCCTTGCGCGACCCGTCTTTGAGGATGAACGTCAATTTCGGCATAGAATGCTCCGCTACTCCCCAACTCTGCTTTCCAGATCGCCGACCGACAGGCCTGCCAAGGCCTCGCGAATGCCGCGATCCATGCGCCGCTCGGCGAAGGGCTTGGACAAGGTCTCCAGGGCCTCGGCCGCGGCATTGATGGCGTCGCGGTCGTCGCCGGCGATCGCCGCCTCGACGCGGGCCCGGCCCTCGTCGATGGCGGCACGCTCCTCCATCGTGAGCAGGGCGCCGTCCTTGGCGAGCGCCGCATCGAGCGCCAGCAGGCTGCGCCGCGACTCGACCCGCGCTTCAGCCAGCAGCCGCTGCATCATGTCGGTCTCGGCATTGTCGAGACTGTCATAGAGCATGTCGGCCATATCCTCGTGGCTGAGCCCGTAGGACGGCTTGACCTCGATGCGCTGCGCCACGCCGGTCGTGCATTCCTCGGCCGAGACGGCGAGAAGACCATCAGCGTCGACGGCGAAGGAGATACGGATCCGCGCCGCACCTGCCGTCATCGGCGGAATGCCGGAAAGTTCGAAGCGTGCCAGGCTGCGGCAGTCGGCGACCATCTCGCGTTCGCCCTGCACGACGTGGATCGTCATGGCGGTCTGGCCGTCCTGGTAGGTGGTGAAATCCTGCGCCAGCTGGACCGGGATCGGTGTGTTGCGCGGCACGACCTTCTCGACGATGCCGCCCATGGTTTCCAGCCCCAGCGACAGCGGCGTGATATCGAGCAGCAGCGTGTCGCCGCCGCCGGTCAGCGCTTCGGCCTGGAGCGCGGCACCCAGCGCCACGACTTCATCGGGGTCGATGTCGGTCAATGCCGGCTTGCCGATCATGCCGGACACTTCCGCCCGCACCAGCGGCAGACGCGTCGAGCCGCCGACCAGCACCACACCCTGCACGTCGGACGCCGACATGCCGGCGTCGGCCAGCACGCTGGCCGCGATATCGAGCGTGCGCGCGACAGGGGCCTTGATCATGGCCTCGAACTCGGCGCGCGTAAGCGTATGGAAGGACGGCGTGCCGGCAACTTCGAGGCGGCCCGATGTCTGGTCGCGCTCCGAAAGCTGCTCCTTCATCTGCCGTGCCAGAGCGAGCGCGGCCTTGACCGCGGCTTCATCCACCAGATCGGCAATGCCGTCGTGTTTGCGTTCGGCCAGCATGCGCTCGGCGACGGCGCGGTCGAAATCGTCGCCGCCAAGGGCTGCATCGCCGCCGGTCGCCAGGACCTGAAACACGCCCTTCTCCAGCCGCAGCAGGGAGAAGTCGAAGGTGCCGCCCCCCAGGTCGTAGACCGCGTAAAGACCCTCCGAGCCCTTATCGAGACCGTAGGCCAGCGCCGCCGCTGTCGGCTCGTTGACGAGACGCAGCACTTCAAGGCCGGCGACGCGTGCGGCATCGCGCGTCGCGGTGCGGGCCGCATCGTCGAAATAAGCCGGCACGGTGATCACTGCGCGCTCGACCGGCTTGTCGAGTGCGGCTTCGGCGCGGGCGCGCAAGGCTTTCAGGATTTCGGCTGAAATCTCGACCGGCGAGCGCGCCTTGCCCCCGATCCGCAATTTCACCATGTCGGTCTGGCCGCTGCCCGGCTCGATCTCATAGGGCAGGACGCCGGCCACTGTATGAAGATCGGCCGCGCCCCGGCCCATCAGGCGCTTGATCGAGGCCACGGCATTGCGCGGTTCGCGCGCCATCAAGAGACGCGCCTCTTCACCCACCAGCACGCCGCCAGAATCGGGATAGGCCACGATCGAGGGCACCA
>JAUXRT010000157.1 GCA_030681635.1 Reyranella sp. | reverse complement strand
CCAGCCCGGCAGGCGCGACCGCCGCCAGCTTCTCGGCGAAATCGAACGCCAGGGGATGCCCGATCTGGAATGACGGCGCGTAGTCCAGCGTTGTGAGCTGGCGATGAACCGCGTCCGCTATCTCGCGCCGGCCGTGACCGGCGTTGACGCACCACAAGCCCGCCGTGCCGTCGATGATCTTGCGTCCCTCCGGCGTCCAGTAGTGCACGCCCTTGGCCTTGGCCAGCATCCGCGGATTTGCCTTGAACTGCCGATTCGCCGTGAACGGCATGAAGAAGGCTTCGAGATTGTTGGCGGCGGGCTTGGAATTGGGAGGGGTCATCGTCGTTGCTCCTCGGCGAACTGCAAAATCAATGAGTTACGCTATCACTTGTTCACGTCGACGACCACGCGGCCCCGTATCTCTCCCTTGAGGATTTTTGGGGCCAGCGCCATCAGGTCGGAAAGACTCGCCTCGCTCACCGTGCTGTCGAGCTTGTCGAGCGGCAGGTCGGTGCCCAGCCGCCGCCACGCCGCCTCGCGCGGCGCCTTGGGCAGCATCACCGAGTCGATGCCGTAGACGGTGATGGCGCGCAGGATGAACGGCAGGATCGAGCCGGGAAACGACGGTCCCGCCGCGAGCCCGCACACCGCCGCCGCGCCGTTGTATTTCACCTGCGCCAGCGCCTTGGCGAACATCGCCCCGGAAACCGTGTCGACCAGGCCGGCGAAGCGCTCCGACAGCAGCGGCCGGTCCGGTGCTTCCAGGATTTCCTTGCGATCCATGATCGTCTTGGCGCCCAGCGCCGTGAGATAGGCCCCCTCCTGCGGCCGGCCGGTGGCGGCCACGACCGCATAGCCGAGCTTGGCCAGGATCGCGACGGCAACGCTGCCGACGCCGCCCGCAGCGCCGGTCACCAGGATCTCGCCCGAGGCAGGCTCGACACCGTGCTTCTCCAGCGCCATCACGCAGAGCATGGAGGTGTAGCCCGCCGTGCCGATGGCCATCGCCCGCCTGGTCGAGATCGAGGACGGCAACTTGACCAGCCAGTCCCCTTTCACCCGCGCCTTGGAGGCGTGGCCGCCCCAGTGCAGCTCGCCGACGCGCCAGCCGTTGAGCACGACCTTGTCGCCGGGCTTGAAGGCGGGATTGTCCGACGTCTCGACCGTGCCGGCAAAATCGATGCCGCCAACGTGCGGCCAGGTCTTCACCAACCCGCCACCCGTCGTGAGCACCAGCCCGTCCTTGTAGTTGAGGGTTGAATATTCGACGGCGACCGTGACGTCTCCCGCCGGCAGCCGGTCATCGGACAAGGTTTCAAGAACGCCGCTCACCTTGCGGTCGGGGCCTTGGCTGAGAACGAGCGCGCGGAACGACATTGGAACTCCTCTCCGAACTGGTTGCAGCCGTTGTATCAAGGTCCCTGAAGGGCAGCGACACAGGACTTGCGAGGCGTTCCGCTGTGGCTCGGAATTTGCTCCGCCCCTGCCGGAATGCCGAAATCTGCACCTGGGCCCCTTCACAACTGGGCGTAGTTGTTGTCTACAACCGCGTAGCCTATGCGTGAATATTGCAAGAGGTCGCCGCAGTCGCGTGCGTATGCGCGAATTTCGAGAAAAGATGGGGCGAGTCGAGGGATGGTGGCGTTAGTGCACCCGTATAAATGCCTACGCATGCGCGTGAGAACGAAGACCACCGAGGATTTCGGGGATTTCCCGTCGCAAGCACAGCATATTGCTGCCGAGTAGTTGCAGTTCCGGAA
Organism: Reyranella sp.; assembly: GCA_030681635.1. GTDB lineage: Bacteria > Pseudomonadota > Alphaproteobacteria > Reyranellales > Reyranellaceae > Reyranella. The sequence continues at coordinate 10,353 of JAUXRT010000157.1, read as the reverse complement.
AGACAAGCTCGCGTGCCAGCCCCGAACACCTACCTGCAGACGCTCGAAGCCGAGAGCATCCATATCCTGCGGGAAGCGGCCGCAAATTTCCGCAAGCCCGTCATCCTGTATTCGATCGGCAAGGACTCCTCCGTCCTGCTGCACCTCGCCCTGAAGGCCTTCTTCCCGGCCAAGCCGCCCTTCGCGTTGCTGCACGTCGACACAATGTGGAAGTTCCAGGAGATGATCGCCTTCCGCGACCGGCGCATGGGCGAGTTGGGCCTCGAGCTGCTGGTCCACGTCAATCGCGATGGCATCGGCCGGGGCATCGGTCCAATTTCCCATGGCGGAACTGTCCACACCGATGTCATGAAGACCGAAGGCCTGAAGCAGGCGCTGGACCTGCACGGCTTCGATGCCGCAATCGGCGGCGCGCGGCGTGACGAGGAGACGTCGCGGGCCAAGGAGCGGATCTTCTCCTTCCGGAACGCCGCCCATCGCTGGGATCCGCGCCACCAGCGTCCGGAACTGTGGCGGCTGTACAACGGCCGCATCCATGCCGGTGAAAGCATCCGCGTCTTTCCGCTGTCGAACTGGACCGAAATCGATGTCTGGACCTACATCCGGCAGGAGGACATTCCCGTCGTCCCACTCTATTTCGCCGCCGAGCGCCTGGTGGTCGAACGGAACGGCATGCTGATCAAGGTCGACGACGACAGGCTGCCACTGCGCCCCGGCGAAGTGCCACAGACGCGCCTGGTGAGATTTCGCACCCTTGGATGCTACCCGCTTACGGGCGCCATCGAATCCCGGGCCGCCAACCTGTCCGAGATCATCGCCGAACTGGAAGGTGCCCATACGTCCGAGCGCCAGGGCCGTGCGATCGACCACGACCAGAGCGGCTCCATGGAACTCAAGAAACGGGAAGGATACTTCTGATGGCGCCGCCGCCGGCCGACCCGCGCGACAGGGACATGCTGCGCCTCATCACCTGCGGCAGCGTCGACAACGGCAAGAGCACGTTGATCGGCCGGCTCCTGTTCGACGCCAAGCAGGTGCCCGGTGATCATCTCGAGGCGCTGGCACGCGACTCCAGACGCTACGGCACCGTCGGCGACTCGCCCGATCTCGCCCTGCTGGTCGACGGGCTGCAGGCGGAACGCGAACAAGGCATCACCATCGACGTCGCCTACAGGTTCTTTTCCACGCCCCGGCGCAGGTTCATCGTCGCCGACACGCCGGGCCACGCCCAATACACCCGCAACATGGTGACCGGCGCCTCCACCGCCGACCTCGCGATCGTCATCGTCGATGCCCGCAAGGGCCTGCTGACGCAGACCTTCAGGCACAGCACCATCGTGTCGCTGATGGGCGTCCGGCACGTCGTCCTCGCGATCAACAAGATGGATCTGGTCGACTACAGCGAGCAGCGCTTCACCGAGATCGCCGCCGCCTATTCACTGCTCGCCAAGCGCCTCGACTTCGCCGCGGTCACTGCCATCCCGACGTCGGCGCTATGCGGCGACAATGTGATCGTGCCGGGCACTGCGATGCCCTGGTATGGTGGCCCGACGTTGCTGGATCATCTCGAGAGCGTCGAGGTCGATCGGGCCGGCACGCAGCCGTTTCGCCTCGCCGTGCAGTGGATCAATCGCAGCGGCGCCGATTTCCGTGGCTATGCCGGCACCGTGCTCGGCGGCAGCATCCGCGCCGGCGACGAGATCGTGGTGCAGCCTTCGGGCGCCGCCAGCCGGATCGCCCGGATCGTCACCCAGGACGGCGATCTTGCCGAGGCTGGAGCCAGCCAGGCCGTCACCCTGACCCTCGCCGACGCCGTCGATGTCGCGCGCGGCGATGTCTTCGCGAGCCCCGACCGCGCGCCGCATGTCGCCGACCAGTTCGCCTGCCACCTGGTGTGGATGCACGAATCGCCGATGCTGCCGGGCCGGCCTTACCTGCTGCAGCTCGGCACCGCGACGATGACCGCGACCGTGACCGAACTGAAGCACCGGATCGATGTCGAGACCGGCGTCCACGAGGCGACGAAGCAACTGGCGCTGAACGAAATCGGATTCGCCAATATCGCGCTGGACCGGTCGGCGCCCTTCGACAGCTACGACGAGAACCGGGACACCGGCGGCTTCATCCTGATCGACCGGACGAGCAATGCGACGGTCGGCGCCGGCATGATCCGGTTCCCGCTGCGCCGCGCCTCCAACCTGCCGTGGCAGGCCTTCGCCGTCGACAAGGAAGCGCGCGCGCGAATCAAGCACCAGCGCCCCTGTGTCCTGTGGTTCACCGGCTTTTCCGGATCGGGAAAGTCGACGATCGCCGACGGAGTCGAGAAGCGGCTGCTGGCACTCGGCCGCCATACCTACTCCCTGGATGGCGACAACGTCCGGCATGGTCTCAACCGGGACCTGGGTTTCACCGATGCCGACCGGGTGGAGAACGTCCGGCGCGTGATCGAGGTCGCCCGGCTGTTCAGCGAGGCTGGGCTGATCGTGCTGGTGTCGGTCATCTCGCCCTTCCGCAGCGAGCGGCGGCTCGCCCGCGAGCGCATGGCCGAAGGCGAATTCGTAGAAGTCTTCGTCGACACGCCGTTTGACGAATGCGAACGCCGCGATCCCAAGGGGCTCTATCGCCGCGCCCGCGAAGGCAAGATCACGAACTTCACCGGCATCGACTCGCCCTACGAGGCCCCCGAATCGCCCGACATCCATGTCCGCACGACCGAGATGTCGCTCGAAGGCGAGATCGAGTCCATCATGACCGCGTTGCGCGATCGCGGCATCATCGGCTGACGTCTTTCAGTCCGCACTCTTCGTTCCCGCGTCTTTGGCGATCGCCCGGGCAAGCTGTTGCAGCCGTCGGCCGAAACGCGCGCCGACCTCTTCTTCGGTCATCGCCGAATTCGGGAAACGCATGGAAAGGCTGCCTATCACGCGCGTTCGCGCGCCGCCCTCCTGGCGGATCGCCACCGCAATGCCGTGCAGGCGCGTCGGTCGTGCCGGCCGCGTGAAGGCATAGCCGTCATGCCGGATACGCTCGAGCGCCATGCCGAGCGCGGCCTCCTGGCGCGGCGTGAGCCCACCGATGTCGCGCAGGATGGCCCGCCGCTCCTCCTCCGGGCAGAAGGCGAGCCAGGCTCGGCCAAGCGCGCTGATCAGCACCGGCCGGCGCGAGTTCAGCCCCGCTTCCTCGAACGACATCGGGCTTTCCGGCGCGGTGGAATGGCGGATCGAGATGGCGCCGTAGCTCAGCGTCGCGAGATAGAGAGGCCAGCCATGCTCCGACGTGAAGCGGCTCATGTGCGGAATCGCGGCATCCACCAGATGATCGACGAATCGGATCGAGACGGCGAGACCCAACACCCGCTCGGTGAGGCGGTAGCCCTGCTCGCGCGACACGCGCGCGGCATAGCCCAGGGCGATCAGCGTATGCAGCAGCCGCACCACGGTAGGCCGTGGCAGGCCGGTCTCACCGGTCAGGGTGCCGAGCGTGGACGTCCGGCGGCGACTGAGCGCCTCCAGCACCGCGAAGCTGCGGCGAACCGGCTCGATGACCCCGTCGGACCTCATCCCAGGGTCTTAGTCCGCAATACGGACTTTGTCGACTTTGCCGGGGCGGCGCCGGCCGGAAGGCGTAGCCTCGGCTTCCACGGGCCCGAGCTCGGGAGGAAATCAAGATGAACTATCAGTCGATCGACGTGCGCAAGCTGACGCCCACCATCGGTGCCGAGATCTCCGGCGTGGATCTCTCCAAGCCGCTGGGCAACCAGCAGTTCCAGGAGGTGCACGATGCGCTGATGGAGAACCTGGTGATCTTCTTCCGCGACCAGAAGATGACGATCGACCAGCACAAGGACTTCGGCCGCCGCTTCGGGCCGCTGCACACCCATCCCAACGCGCCGATCGAGTTCCCGGCGCATCCCGAGATTCTGGTGATCAAGGCCGACGAGAAGTCCAAGCGGGTTGCGGGCGAGGAATGGCACACCGACGTGTCGTGCGATGCCGAGCCGCCGATGGGCTCGATCCTCTACCTCACCGAAGTGCCGCCCGACGGCGGCGGCGACACGCTGTTCGCCAACACGTACCGCGCCTACGAGACGCTCTCCGAGCCGCTGAAGCAGATGCTGCAGGGTCTCACGGCGCTGCACGACAGTTCCAAGGCGCACTATTACCGGGTGAAGGCGACCGACCGCGAGGAGATGAAATTCCCCAACGCCGAGCATCCCATCGTCCGCACCCATCCCGTGACCGGCAAGCAGGGGCTCTACGTCAATCGCGGCTTCACGCTGCGCATCCCCCAGCTCCGTCGCAACGAAAGCGACGCGCTGCTGGAAATGCTCTACCGCCACATCGAGACGCCGGAGTTCCAGTGCCGCTTCAAGTGGCAGCCGAACTCGGTGGCCTTCTGGGACAATCGCTGCGCCCAGCATCACGCGATGTTCGACTATTATCCCCACCGCCGTTACGGCCATCGCGTGACGGTCTGCGGCGACAAGCCTTTCTACCGGGCTTAGTCACCGCGTAACTGGCGCGAGGCGCTTGCCAAGCGGCGGACTTGACCCCAACTGTTCGGGGTCATGTCCGTCCTTTCCTTTAGCCTCCTCCCCCATCGCAGCGTCATTGCCGTCGGCGGCCCCGACAGGATCGAGTTCCTGCAGGGGTTGATCTCCAACGACACCACGAAAGTGGCTCCCGGCCGCGCCGTCTGGGCCGCGCTGCTGACGCCCCAGGGTCGCTTCCTGAACGACATGTTCGTGGTCGATGGAGAAGCCGATACCCTGCTGCTCGAAACCGAGCGCGAGCGGGCGCCGGCGCTCGCCAAGAAGCTTACCCTCTACAAGCTGCGCTCCAAGGTGACGGTCGAGGAGCGTGCGGCGATGGAAGTCGCCGTCGTCTTCGGCGCCGGCGCCGAGAAGGTTGTGCAGATCGACGGCGCGATCTCGTTCGTCGACCCCCGGCTCGCTGAGCTCGGCGTGCGTGTGCTGGCGCCGGCCGGAACGGCCGCCGCCCTGCTGTCCGCGCGCGGCATCACCGCCGCGTCCCTCGACGACTACGACGCCCTTCGTCTGTCGCTGGGCGTGCCCGACGGCAGCCGCGACCTGCCGGTCGAGAAAGCGCTGCTGCTCGAGAGTGGCTTCGACGAATTGAACGGCGTCGACTGGAAGAAGGGCTGCTACATGGGCCAGGAGCTGACGGCCCGCACCAAGTACCGCGCCCTTGTGCGCAAGCGCCTGTTCCCGGTCAGTGTCGAGGGCGCTCTGCCGCCGCCTGGCACGTCCGTTCATCTGGACGGAAAGGAAGTGGGCGAACTGCGCTCGGGCTCGGGACGACGCGCCTTGGCTCTCCTGCAAACGGAGGCGGCGCGCGGCCCCGGACCATTGACCGCAGACGGTGTGCAAGTCGTCCCCGCCATCCCGCCGTGGATGCGCCTGGCCTAGCGCCGCCCAATTGTGGCGAAATTTGGACACGACTGAAAATTCGCTTATCATGCGCGATACATGCGGACATTCAGGATGGCCGCTGCCCTCGCTTGCTTGATCGCAGCGCTTCCAGCAGCAGCCCAACAGGCCACGCCTTCGGCGCAGATACGCGCGGCCTATGATGCTGCCTTCCAAGACACGCTTCGCAACCCCACGGATCCGCCGACCCTGGTGCGTTACGCCGATCTCGCGGTCCAGGTCGGCGATATCGAGGGCGCGATCTCGGCACTCGAACGATTGCTGCTGATCGACGGCGACCAACCCAGGGTGAAACTCGAACTGGGCGTCCTCTACTATCGCCTCGGCTCCTACGAGGCGGCCCGGACTTATCTGGAAAGTGCCCGCGGCTCGGGCCACGCGTCGCCCGAAATCAAGGACCGGGCAAGCCAATACCTGAAGGAGGTCGACAGCAAGGTCAGCAAGTCCCAGTTCTCGGGCGACCTCCTGTTCGGCATCGGCTATTCCTCCAACGCCAACAGCGGCGCAGGCGGCGCCAACCAGACCTTCGGCGCCACGGCGGTGACGACGCCGAACGTCTCGCAGCGGCCTGACTTCAACGTCGTCGGAGCAGCCACGATCCGGCATCGCTACGACCTCGACCGCCAGGACAACGGCGCGCTCGAAAGCGAACTCTCGTTCTACACCGCGCGCCAGTTCCAGGTGTCGGAGGCGAATGTCACGCTCGTGGAGTTCACCACCGGACCGCGCTCCTCGCCGTTCGACAGCGGCATGCTCGACGACCTGACTGTGCGTCCCATGCTCACCGGCCGCTACGTCGCCGTCCAGGATCAGGTGAGCTACTGGGCGTGGGGCGCGGGCATGGAAACGACGACTCCGCTCGGGCCGCAGATCAACGGCACCCTCAGCGTGTTCGGCCGGCGCCGCGAATTTCTCAACAACGCCAATGCACCGACCAACAACCAGAGTTCGGGCAACGAAGGCGTGGCCGTGCTCGACCTGCGAGTCGAACTCACCTCCTACATGACGATGTCATTCGGCGCGAACTTCACCAAGTTCGTGGCCCAATCCCTGCCCCAGAGCTACACTGAATTCGGCTTCGGTACCGGGCTGGAAGTCCGCTTTGCCGACCCGCTGGGAATCAACGGGCGCACCTGGTCGGCCACGGCCAGCCTCTCCATGGCCCAGGCGGCTTATGCCGCGCCGGATCAGACGATCAACTCCCTGGTGGCACGAAACCAGAACGACGTAAATCTCGGCCTTATTTTGACCATCCCCCTGAATGACAGTTTGGCCCTGATCGGACAGGCCAACTATACTCAAAGGACAGCCTCGCTCAGCACCTACGCGTACGAAGCGTTCACCACGCTTGTTGGAATCGGGTGGCGATTCTAGCCTCGGAGACAATCATGCAACGCGTTGGCTCTACCATTCTCGCCGCGGCAATCGCGGCGGGTCTTGCTGCTGCGCCGGCTTCGGCGCGGGTTGGCGTCACGTCGGTCACCGACGGCGAGCCGGTGGGCCTGCCACCGGCCGGCACCGAACGCATCCTGCGGGTCGGCATCGACGTGCAGGCGAACGAACGGGTCACCACCAAGGCCGACGACCGCGCCCATGTCGTGTTCCTCGACGGCACGGCGCTGACGGTCGGCCCCAACAGCGTTCTGGTGATCGACAAATACGTCTACGATCCCGACCGCAAGGCCGGCGAGATGGCCCTCAGCACCACGAAGGGCGTATTCCGCTTCGTCGGTGGAGCCATCAGCAAGAACACCGAAGTCACGATCAAGACGCCATCGGCCACGATCGGCATTCGCGGCGGCATCGCCACCGTCGAGGTGGCCGAGGGAGGCGCCACCAAGGCCCGCTTGTTCTACGGCGATGCGTTGCGCGTCACGGGTCTCGGCACGACGCAGATTGCCACGCGCGCCGGATCGGAAATCACCGCGACGTCCAATACGCCGCCATCGACGCCGGCGATTCGCCCGGCGGGACGAGCCGGCGGCCCCGGCGCCAATGAATCGTTCGAGCGACCGGTCGGCAAGCCGCAGGGACCGCCGCTTCAAGGATTGCTGAACCAGAACAATGTGCAGCAGCAGCAGTTTCAGCAGCAGCAACAGCAGGCCGCTCAGCAGCCGGCACCACAGCAACAACCCCTGCAGCAACAGCAACCCGACGGGCAGCAAACAGCAACCGCACCGCAGCGGACGCCAACGACGGCGCCAACGACGACGACGGCTGGCCGGCCAACGGCGGCTTCGATCGATGAAGCGTTCGACAAGTCTACTTTTGCGCAGAAGAACTCGCGCGTGCCGCCGGGCCAGATGAAATTGGCCGTGAATTTCAATCCCCAGCAGGGCCAGCGAGGCCAGAGCCAGGACGGCCAGGGGCCGCCGCCAAGACAAGCCACCAAGGCGGGTGGACCTCAAGGTCAGAACACCTTCAAGCCGCCCCCCGTGATCGCCAAACCGCAGCAGATGAATGCGGTCAAGAACGCCGTCACCAACCAGGGGAATATCGGCAGGGTCAACGCATTCCGCCCACCAACACAGCCCAACAAGGACAAGAAATAGGGCCGCCCCTAGCCGCCCCGCCCCGCCGGGCTTAAGGTCTCCTCGCGCGCCAGCACGCGAGGAGATCGCCCGTGAGACTGATCAACCCCAATCCCTTCACCACGCGGCCCGAGATCGTCGGCACCTTTGGCGTCGTCACCACGACGCACTGGATCGCCACCGGCGTCGGCATGGGCATCCTGGAGCGCGGCGGCAACGCCTTTGACGCGGCCGTTGCCACCGCCTTCACCCTGCAGGTGGTCGAGCCGCATCTCTGCGGCCCCGGCGGCGACGTGCCGCTGATCCTGAACGCGGTGAAGCGCGGCAAGACCGAGGTGATCTGCGGCCAGGGTTCTATGCCGGCCGGCGCCACCATCGCCCACTACAAGAGTCTCGGCCTCGATCTCATCCCCGGTACCGGCCTGCTGCCCGCCTGCATCCCCGGCACCTTCGACGCCTACATGTTGCTGCTGCGCGACTACGGCACCATGCGCGTGGCCGACGTGCTGGCGCCCGCCATCGGCTACTGGCTGAACGGCCATCCCATCGTCGAGCGCGCGACCGCCACCATCGCCACCGTGGCCGAGCAATTCCGCACCCATTGGAAGACCTCGGCCGATGTCTTCCTGCCCGGCGGCGACGTGCCCAAGCCCGCCTCGCTGTTCAAGAACGTCACGCTGGGCAATACGTACGCCCGCATCCTGAAGGAAGCCGAGGCCGGCGGCGGCGGCCGCGAGGCCGAGATCGAGCGCGCGCGCAAGGTGTGGAGCCAGGGCTTCGTCGCCGAAGCGATCGACCGTTTCTGCTCGACGCAGGAAGTGATGGACGTCTCGGGCAAGCGCAACAAGGGCGTGCTGCGCGGCGACGATCTCGCCAAGTGGCAGGCCACTGTCGAGGCGCCGCTCACCTACGACTACGGCCGCTACACCGTCTGCAAGGCGGCGTCCTGGACGCAAGGACCGGTCGTGCTGCAGCAACTCGCCCTCCTGAAGGGCATGGGCCTCGACAAGCTCGATCCCACCGGCGCCGACTTCATCCATCTCGTGGTCGAGGCGAGCAAGCTCGCCTATGCCGACCGCGAGTCCTTCTACGGCGATCCGGAATTCGTCGACGTGCCGATGCAGACCCTGCTGTCGGATGCCTACAACGCCGACCGCCGCACGCTGATCGACCGCGCGCGCGCCTCGCTCGAACAGCGCCCGGGCAAGCTCGACGGCTACGGCGGCGTGGTGAAGCTGCGCCGCGCCGACGCCTCGCGGCTGGGTGTCGCCTCGAGCGGCGCCGGTGAGCCCACCGTCGGCAGCGTCGGCCAGACCACCGGCGACACCGTGCATTTCGACATCGTCGACCGGGACGGCAACATGATCTCGGGCACGCCCTCGGGCGGCTGGCTGCAGAGCTCGCCGGTCATTCCCGAGCTCGGCTTTCCGCTTGGCACGCGCGGCCAGATGTTCTGGCTGGAGGAAGGCCTGCCGGGCTCGCTGGCGCCGGGCAAGCGGCCGCGCTCGACGCTCACGCCCACCCTCGCCCATCGTGACGGCCAGCCCTACATGGTCTGGGGTTCGCCCGGCGGCGACCAGCAGGACCAGTGGATCACCCAGATGTTCCTGCGCCATGTCGACTGCGGCATGAACCTGCAGGAAGCGATCGATGCGCCGGCCTGGCACAGCGAGCATTTCCCCAGCTCCTTCTGGCCACGCACCGCGCGTCCGGGGGTGCTGGTGCTGGAAGGCCGGATTCCGGCCGAAACGGCCCAAGAATTGCGTCGCCGTGGCCATGAGATCGAAGTGAACGATGAATGGTCGGAAGGCCGGCTCACGGCGGCGACGCGCGACGACCCCTGGCGCAAGGCGGCCGCCAACCCGCGCGGCATGCAGGGCTACGCAGCCGGGCGATGATGGCAAAGGGACGCTGACGACAGCATGACCTGGTCGATCATTTTCAACGACCGCGCGTCGGGCCGGATCGGCATCGCCGTCGCGACCAAGTTCTTCGCCGTCGGCGCGCGCGTGCCCAACATCGAGCCGCAGAAGGGCGCGGTCTGCACCCAGGCGCTGACCAATCCCCTCTATGGCCCGCACGGGCTGCGGCTGATCCGCGAAGGCGTCGGCGCCGCTGACATCGTGCGCCTCCTGACGACACCCGATGCCGGACGCGAGCATCGTCAGGTCCATGTCATGGGCGCCGACGGCCGCTTCGCCGCCCGCACCGGCGCCGAATGCGTGCCCTGGTGCGGTCATTGGATCGGTGACGACATGTCGGTCGCCGGCAATATGCTGGCGGGACCCGCCGTCATGTCGGAGACGGTCCGGGTCCTGCGCGAACGCACCGACCTCGCCCTGCCGCGCCGCCTGATCGCCGCCATGAGGGCGG
>JAUXRT010000087.1 GCA_030681635.1 Reyranella sp. | reverse complement strand
CAGCGCGGTCGAGGCGACCTCGACCGACAGGTTGACCAGGAAGTCGCCCTTGCCCAGCCGGCCCTCCAGCGCCTGACGGTAGTTGGACTTGGTCAGCCGCTTCTCGATGAAGGTGACGCCGTAGCGCTTGGCCTCGGGGATGCCGCCGCGCAGGTCCTCGGCGATGATGGTGATCTGGGAAGGCTTGATGCCGATGTGACGCAGGATCAACGGCAGCACGCCCTGGCCGATCGAGCCGAAGCCGACCATGACCATGCGGCCCTTGAACGAAAGGTACTTCTTGCTGCGGGTTGCCTTGCGCGCGGTCTTCTTCGCCATGATTTCAAGTCTCCGATCGACGGGATTCCGGTCGTTAAACGGCAACGGGGCCTTTCTCAAGGCCCCGTCGGTGATCCTTTTGAGAAGCTGTAAGCTTAGATGCAGATCGCTTTCAAAGGCGCGAAGCCATTGAAGGCCACCGACGAATAGGTCGTCGTGTAGGCCCCGGTCGACAGGATCTCGACCTTGTCGCCGGGCTTGAGAGACAGAGGCAGTTTATACTCCGTCTTCTCGTAGAGAATGTCGGCGCTGTCGCAAGTCGGGCCGGCCAGCACCACCGGACCGACACGCGTGCCGTCCCGGCTGGTGCGCAGGCGGTACTTGATGCTCTCGTCCATCGTCTCGGCCAGGCCGCTGAACTTGCCGATGTCGAGGTAGACCCAGCGCTTGCGGTCGTTGGCCGCCTTGCGCGAGACCAGCACGACCTCGCTCTGGATCACGCCGGCGTCGCCCACCATGGAACGGCCCGGCTCGATGATGACCTCGGGCATGCGGTTGCCGAAATGGCGCACCAGCGCGCGGCCGACCGCCTCGCAGTAGGCCTCGATGCTGCTGACCTCGGCGCGATAACGGGCCGGAAAGCCGCCGCCCAGGTTGACCATGCGCAGGTCCACACCCTCTTCGGCCAACGCGAAGAACATCTGCGAGACCTGGGCCAGCGCCTTGTCCCATTGCTCGAGGTCGGTCTGCTGGCTGCCGACGTGGAACGAGATGCCGTAGGCATCGAGGCCCCAGGTCTTGGCTTTGCGCAGGAGATCCTTGGCCATCTCGGGGGCGCAGCCGAACTTCTTGCTGAGCGGCCACTCGGCGCCGTCGCAATCGACCAGCACGCGGCAGAACACGCGGGCGCCCGGCGCCACGCGGGCGAGCTTCTGCAGCTCCGCCTCGCTGTCGAAGGCGAACAGGCGCACGCCCTGCTGGTAGGCCCAGGCGATGTCCTTTTCCTTCTTGATGGTGTTGCCGAAGGAGATGCGGTCCATCGAGATGCCGGTGGCCTGCACCAGCTCGATCTCGCCACGGCTTGCCGTGTCGAACTTCGAGCCGGCCGTCGCCAGGCGCGACAAGACCTGCGCCGCCGGGTTGGCCTTCACGGCATAGAAGATGTGGGCTGTCGGCAGCAATTCGCGCATGCGCCGGAAGTTGTTCTCGACCACGTCGAGATCAATCACCAGGCAAGGGGTCTCAGGCTGCTGCTCGCGGAGATAACGAAAGATACGCTCGGTCATCGCTGGGGGGTTCCCCGTCAATAATAGTCAGGCAGTTCGGCAGGAGAGGTCGAACGCGACGTACGGCGCCCAAAAGGGCGGCGTGCGTCAGCCCATACTCGACGGAGACAGGGTCCGCTGAAGCGGAAAGTCGAGGGGGACGGCCCGGCATGTCGCCAGGCAATTGACATAATAGCGGGGAATGCGCCCCGCGCGGTAAGCAAACATATCAGAAGCTCCTTCCCGGACCCGGCTCGAAACCGGCACTGCCAAAAAGAACACTTTCCGTCGTTGCGTAACCACTAAGGGCCAGCGGCACGTGCGTTGGGCGTGTTGGATATTTCGTAAATACAACTAATTGACGCCGTTACAAGAGGATTCTTCCTCCTCGGGAAAATTATTGGGGGTCTTGTGGTCAAAACAACACACAAGCGTGTCAGGCCCGGGGCAAAGAGGAGCCCGGCAGCCGGATCGATGCCGCCAGCATCGTGAAGGGCACGAGCGCCACCGCCGAGGCGATCAGCGAGGCCTGTGTGTCGAATAGGGTGGCGATCTTGCCCCACAGGAGAGAGCCGACGACCAGGGCGCCGAAAAACACCATCTGGTGTACCGCCATGCCGCGCGCCCGCATGAAGTTGGGGAGAATCGCCTGAACCGCGGTGCCGTTGTTGGCGATGACGGTGATCCAGCAGGCACCCGAAAGCGCCACGCAGGCGCCCACGACGAACGGCGTCATCACCAGCGCGATCACCAGGGTGGCGACAGCGTGGACGCCCATCGCCCAGATGTTGGCGCGGTCGGGCCCGAGCAGGCGATTGAAGGTCGGCATGAGGACGGCGCCCGCCACGGCGCCGGCACCGAACACGGCATAGAGGATGCCGAAGGCAAACTCGTCGAGACCCAGTTCGAAGCGACCGATCACCGGCAGCAGGATGCCGGTGGCAATACCCGGCACGAAGAAGCAGAGGCCGCGGGCGAAGATCGCCTTCAATTCGCCGGAGCCGCGCACGAAGGCGATGCCGGTCCGCGCCGCCTCGACCAGCCCTTCGCGGCGCTGCTCGGCCTTGGCCTCGGCCGGCCGGCGCCAGCGCAGCATGGCGACGATGACGCCGACATAGGTGGCGGCGTTGACGGCAAAGAGCATGAAGACGCCGACTAGGCTGAGCAGCACCTGGCCAACCACCGGCCCCACCGTGCGGGCGAGGTTGAAGCCGGCACTGTTCAGCGCAATGGCCGGCCGGAGGTGCGGCCCCGAGACGATCTCGGGCACGACGGCGTGCCAGGCGGGCGCATTCATGGCGTTGCCGAGCCCCATGCAGAAGCTCAAGCCGAGCAGGCTCCAGTGGTCGAGCCGGCCGAGGAACGCCAGCACCGCCAAGGTGGCCGCCACGGCCATCATCCAGACCTGGCAGACGATGATGTAGCGGCGGCGGTCGAAGCGGTCGGCCAGGACGCCGGCGAAGAAGCAGAACAGGAACATCGGCAGGGTGCCCGCCGCCGACAGCAGCGCCACGAAGATCGGCTCCTGCGTCAGGCTGGTCATCTCCCAGGCCGCCCCCGTGGTCGCCATCCAGCCGCCGGTGTTGGACAGGACATTGGCGGTCCACAGCAGCGCGAAGGAGCGGTTGGCGAAGGGAGCGAAGGCCGATGCCGGGTGGCCGACGCCGGGCGTCGGCGGGCTCACCCCAGCGCCTTCTCGTAGATCCGGTGGGTCTTGTAGTGAACGCCACCGACCGAGCGGATGATGTTGTTGGTCGCCTTGTTGTCCTCGAGAATCCAGCCCAGCTCCGCCGAGGTCTTGCCCAGCCGCTTGCCGTTGGCGCGCAGATGGTCGATGGCGATCATGGCGAGGCCGGCGCCCATCAGCGGATGATTGCGGAACTTCTTCTTCACGCCCATCAACGGCACGCGCGTGCTGTGGACGTCGGTGATCTTTAGGCGGA
>JAUXRT010000146.1 GCA_030681635.1 Reyranella sp. | reverse complement strand
ATTTCGCGCTCGACCGGCTCGGCGACGAGATGGAATTCCTTCCAGTCGCCGTTCTGCCGCCAGGGCAGGGTCCAGCCGTTGAGCGTCACGACGGGCTGGTAGTCCGGCCCGCTCGTGGGATGGAGCGGCGGCTGCATGGTGTTGGTCGTGGTCGTCGGTGCTTCGGGGATGGATTGCGCCTGAACACGGCCGCTGACGGCGGCGGCACCGATAAGGGCGAGCCCGGAGGCTCCGACGAGATCACGCCTGGAGAGGCTCATGTCGTTCTCCTTTCCTAGAATCCGAGGGGGATGGTTTCGGGAGGGGGCGTCGTGTTGATGACGCCGGACGGCGGCACGGTGCCGCCGACGATGAGGGCCGCCTGCAGGTCGGCGACCGCCAGATGGTAGTCGCGCAGGGCATCCAGGGAGGCGACGTTGGCCGAGATGCGTTCGCGCTCCTCGATCAGGAGCTCGAAGACATCCACCAGCATGCCGTTGTAGCGAAGCAGGACCTCGGCGGAGATCTGGCGGCGCAGCGGCAGGATGCGGACCTGGTAGTAGCGGGCGATGTCGTAGGTCGCCCGATAGGTCGTATAGGCAACGCGCGCCTCGGAGCGCGCATTGACCGAGCGCTCCGTCAATCGATTGACCGCCCGCATGTAGATTTCGCGGGCGGTTACCGTTCTCGCTTCGCCGGTATCGAAGATCGGGATGACGATGCCGAGCTCGAGGCCGTAGCGGTTCTTCGATATCTGCTCGCCGGCGTCGTTGGTCTCGACCTCGTTTCTGTAGCCCAGCCCCAACTCGAGGAAGGACAGGTAGCGGGTGGCATTCACGAACCCGACCGACTTGGCCAGCGTGACGATCTCGTAGCGCAAGATGATGAGGTCGACGCGCCGTCGCATGGCCTCGACCTCGACATCCGCCAGCATATCCGCGGTCGCCGGAAGGGCAGGAAGCCGGGCCGGCAACTTGTAGGCAAGGTCGGCGCCCCACAGGCCCAGCAGACGGGTCAAGGCCTCTCGCGTGCCGGCAACACTCAACCGGGCCTGGGCCACTTGAGCACTCAGGTCGGCATAGAAGACCGATACGCGCGCCTGATCGAGCTTGTTGGCCGCACCGGTTTCGCCGAGCTGCTTCATCATCCTGGCCGAGGCATCGGCGGTTTGCCGGGCCTGTTCGAGCAGCGCCAGCCGCTGTTGCGACGCGATGGCACGGACATAGGCGCGGCGCACGTCGATAGTCAGGCTCAATGTCGTGGCAACCGCCCGATAGCGCGCCTCTTCGAACTCGCGCTTCGCGATCTCGGTCCTTCTCGGCAGCGTCGCAAACGCAAGCAGGTTGCCGACGAGCTGGAAGCCGATTTCCGCAAAGTTCCCCGGACTTCCAAACGTGCGCCCCACCTTGAGCGCAGGATTGGGCGGCAAGCTCGTCTGCACATACTCGGCTTCGGAGACGCCGAGATCGTTGTACGCAGCCTGCAGCCCGCGATTGTTGAGCAGCGCTATTTGTATCGCCGTATCTTCGGTCAGCGGCTCCGACAACAACCCCTGTACCCGTTCACGGGCGCGGCGCACGTCTTCGGCAGAGGAGAGCTTTGCCGCATCTTTGCCAATCTCCTTGCGGACGCTGTCGGAGACCGGCGCCATGCCGCCGTCCGTGGTGAACTGGGCACATCCCGCCGCCAGCAGGCCAAGCAGCGACACGGCCACGGTAATCGACAATCGCCTCATGGCGACCATCCGGCGCCGGGCGCCACGCTGTCGTTCAACTCACGCCAAGGCTTGAGCCCGACGGGCGTGTGCGCGGCTGTGCCGGCCATGACCGGCCGGTCCGGCATAGGCACCGTGGGTGCCTCGGGACTAGACGGACCGGATGACTCTGGCTCCGGTAGAGGCGGTGAGTTGCAGGCGGCTACCCCGAGGGCAAGCGCCAACAATAGTGGAAACTTCATCTGCGATGACCCGAACGAAAGTTGACCGACAAAACGACTACCCTGATGCGCTCCACCAGGCGGTGGGCAGATCAGAAAAGTCCGCGCAGATCACGTGTTCGGGTGTGCGAAGTTTGTTAAAAACCCACGACCAGACACGCGGCTTCAGCGCGAAACGAGTCAGCTGAGTTTGGGTGGTCGTTCGGTACGGTCGCCTAACCGTCCCACAAGCATGTCGGCCAAGCCGACGATGCGGGAACTGGGCAGCATGAAGCTACCTACGGGGTCGAGAGGTGGGGCTGCCAACGCCGCGTGACAGGCGACGGTGCAGCAGTTGCCAGACGCATGTCCGGCAGAGCGATCTTTGGAGCAGGGGGCGGAACTATGGCCGTCGTGGTCGGCCTGCATCGAGAATTCCGACGATGCCAGGACTTCCGAAGTCCCAAGATCGCGCAACGGGTCTGCCGTCTGTGTCGTCTGAGCTGAAGCGTTGAGCTGATCGCCCTTAGGCACATGCCCATCGTGGGCTACAGCCGCACCTGTAGCCAACACGAATCCCATCACCGCGAGCGATAAAGCTCCAGCTAGACGGCAAATGAGATTGGCTCTTCGCATGATTGAGAAAATGGCCCTCGCCCTCATCCTTGTCAATCTCACTGCCTTTTAGATTCGCTACACCGAGGTTCGGTGCTCGCGGCCAGGCAGAAAATACGTCCATTTTATCGACTTGCGTCGCCTCTAACTGTGTCTGCTTTCCAGAAGTTCCATCAATTCATCAATCTTGGTCTGCCGATCCCGGCGGGAGCCGGCATGAAACGCATTGGTCACGCAATGTTGTAGATGGTCACGCAGGACTCCCTGCTCGACCTTGTCCAACGCCGCGCGAACGGCGCGGATCTGGGTCAGAATATCAATGCAGTAGCGGTCACCATCGACCATACGTGCCACACCTCGTACTTGCCCTTCTATTCGACTAAGGCGGGCAAGTTGCGATTTCTTGAGCTTTTCGTCCATGACTTGAAGGGTACCCTGGCAGGGTATATATGGCAAGTCATGAAAGACGATTGCTGCGGCGCCCGCGCCCACCACCCTCACGCCTCCAGCCCCGAGGAGATCGCGACCGATCCCGTCTGCGGCATGAAGGTGAAGATCGCGGGCGCCAGAAACACGACCGTCCACGAAGGCCACACTTATTACTTCTGCAATCCCAAGTGCCTGCAGAAGTTCACGGCCGAGCCCGCCCGCTACCTGAAGCCGTCCGAGGCGGCACCTGCGCCGCCCGTCGCCGCGGGCACGATCTTCACCTGCCCGATGCATCCCGAGATCCGCCAGGTCGGTCCCGGAAGCTGCCCGATCTGCGGCATGGCCCTGGAACCGGCCGAGGTGTCGCTCGACCAGGGACCGAACGAAGAGCTTTTGGACATGACGCGGCGCCTGTGGATCGGCGGCGCGCTTGCCGTGCCGGTCGTGGCGCTGGAGATGGGCGGCCACCTCACGAATCTGCACATGCTGTTGGGCCAGGAGACGTCGAACTGGCTGCAATTCGCTCTCGCCACGCCGGTGGTGTTGTGGGGCGGGTGGCCCTTCTTCGTGCGCGGCTGGCAGTCGCTGCTCACGCGCAACCTCAACATGTTCACCCTGATCGCCATGGGCACCGGCGTCGCCTGGCTCTACAGCGTCGTTGCGGTCACGTTTCCCGCGATTTTCCCCCAGGCTTTCCGGGGTACGGACGGGTCCGTCGCCGTCTACTTCGAGGCGGCGGCGGTGATCACCGTCCTCGTCCTTCTCGGCCAGGTCCTGGAATTGCGCGCGCGCGAACAGACGTCCGGCGCCATCAAGGCGCTGCTTGACCTGGCGCCCAAGACCGCCCGCCGGCTGAAAGACGATGGAACCGATGATGAGGTCTCCCTCGACGCCATCGCGGTCGGCGACCGTCTGCGTGTCCGGCCCGGCGAGAAGGTGCCGGTCGACGGCGAGCTGATCGACGGCCGCTCATCGCTCGATGAATCGATGGTCACCGGCGAATCCATGCCCGTCACCAAGGAGCGCGGCGCCAAGGTGATCGCGGGCACGCTGAACGCGACCGGCGGCTTCATCATGCGCGCCGAGAAAGTCGGGCGCGACACCATGCTCGCGCGCATCGTCCAGATGGTGGCCGAGGCGCAACGCAGCCGCGCGCCCATCCAGCGGCTGGCCGATCAGGTCGCGGGCTATTTCGTTCCCGTCGTGATCGCGATCGCCATCGCCGCCTTCGCGGCCTGGGCGATGTTCGGTCCCGAGCCCCGGCTGGCCTTCGGGCTTGTCGCGGCGGTGACCGTCCTCATCATCGCCTGCCCCTGCGCGCTCGGCCTCGCGACGCCGATGTCGATCATGATGGGCGTCGGCCGCGGCGCCCAGGCGGGCGTATTGATCAAGAACGCCGAAGCCCTGGAGCGGATGGAGCGGATCGACACGCTGGTCGTCGACAAGACCGGCACCCTCACCGAGGGCAAGCCGAAGGTCGTGGCGATCGTCCCGGCCGCGGGCTTCGAGGAAAACGACGTGCTGCGGCTGGCCGCCAGCATCGAAAAAGCGAGCGAACACCCGCTGGCCGTGGCGATCGTCGCCGCTGCCGCAGAACGCAAGCTCTCCTTGTCCGAGGTAGCGGGCTTCGATTCGCCGACCGGAAAAGGTGTCGTCGGCAGCGTCGAGGGCCGCAAGCTGGTGTTGGGCAATGCCAAATTTCTTGGTGAAACCGGCGTCGACACGGCCGCGCTCGAGGAAACGGCGGAACGCCTGCGTCAGGACGGGGCAACCGCGATCTTCCTCGGCATCGACGGCACGGCCGCTTCGGTATTCGCCATCGCCGATCCGGTGAAGGCCACGACGGCGGAGGCGATCAAGGCGCTCGCCAGGGAAAAGATCCGCGTGGTGATGCTGACCGGCGACAACCGCACGACGGCCGAGGCGGTCGCGCGACGGCTCGGCATTTCCGAAGTCGAGGCCGAGGTGCTTCCGGAACAGAAGAGCGCCGTGGTCGAGAAGCTGCGGCGCGAGGGGCGGGTCGTGGCCATGGCGGGCGATGGCGTGAACGACGCGCCAGCACTCGCCGCCGCCGAGGTCGGCATTGCCATGGGTACCGGCACCGACGTCGCGATCGAGAGCGCCGGCATCACGCTCCTCAAGGGCGACCTGATGGGCATCGTGAAGGCCAAAAGGCTCTCCGAGGCGACCATGAGCAACATCCGCCAGAACCTGTTCTTCGCCTTCGTCTACAACGCCGCCGGCGTGCCGATCGCCGCCGGCATCCTCTATCCGACGTTCGGCATCCTCCTGTCGCCGATCATCGCGGCGGCGGCCATGGCACTGAGCTCGGTCAGCGTGATCGCCAATGCGCTCCGGCTGCGGAAATTGCATCTTTAGCACCATGCCAGCGCACGTCACCACAGCGCCGCCTTGCGCCATGTCAGGCGGGGACCTGCTGTTATAAGCCAGTCTATTACCATAGACGCAAGATGATGCAGGATGGACGGCCGATGGACGGCATAGGCAAGGGCACAATGGACAGCATGGGAATGAACCCGGTCGGGGTGAAAAAATAGTTTCCACCTAAGGTCTAACAGCGGCTCCTCATGGTTGGCGGAATTCGCTGAGTGTTTGCTACGTGAATTCGCAGGTGGCAATCTTTGTCGTGGATCGACCCTGAGTCTTCAGCCGCCGTGCTTCCAAGCATTAAATGAGGTCACTGATGTCGCTAGCACCGATCGTCCCTCGGGGCGGCCTCTATGCCTTGGTCCGGCGTGACTTGCTGCAGGTTGGGGGAGCCATGGGGCTCCTCGCCGGGCTGGCTGGCCGTGCACCGGCCTACGCCCAGTCCCCGGCCGCCGGCGCGCCGGGTCTGACCTCGGTCAGCGGAAGTCCCATCGACCTCGTCATCGAGAAGGTAGCTCTGCCGATTTATGGTCGCATCGGCAGTGCCGTCGCGATGAACCGCATGGTTCCGGGTCCGCTGATCAGGCTGCGCGAAGGCGAGGACGCTGTTTTGCGCGTCACCAACCGCCTCCAAGAGATCAGTTCGATCCACTGGCACGGGCTGCTCCTCCCACCTGGCATGGACGGCGTTCCCGGCGTGAGTTTTGCCGGTATCCGCCCCGGCGAGACGTTCATCTATCGCTTCCCCGTGCGCCAGAGCGGCACCTATTGGTGTCATAGCCACTCCGGTGGGCAGGAGTTGCTTGGCCTTTATGCGCCGCTGATCATCGACCCGATCCGGCCTGAGCCTTTTCGCTACCAACGCGACCACGTTGTCATGCTGTCGGACTGGAGCTTTGAGCAGCCCGAGCAGATTGTCGCAAACCTGAAAAAACAGGCTGGCTACTACAATTACCAGAAGCGCACGGTGGGCGAGTTTTTTCGTGACGCCGGTCGGGACGGCTTCGGGACGGCCGCTGGGGAGAGGCTGGCTTGGGGGCGGATGCTGATGGACCCCACCGACTTCGCCGATGTCACAGGCGCCACCTACACCTTTTTGATGAATGGTCTGGCGCCACCGGGCAACTGGACCGGGCTGTTCCGACCGGGTGAGGCGGTTCGGTTGCGCTTTATTGACGCCGGCGCCATGACGATCTTCGACGTTCGGATCCCGGACCTGAAGATGACGGTCGTGCAGGTCGATGGTCAGAACGTCCGGCCCGTCGAAGTGGACGAGCTCCGGATCAGCCCAGGGGAGACCTACGACGTCATCGTGCGACCGGGAAACCGCGCTTACACGGTATTCGCCGAGGCCTCGGATCGCAGCGGCCACGCCCGCGGCACGCTCGCGCCGCAGCCAGGCATGAGTGCCGCGGTGCCGCCGCGCCGGCCCCGCCCGTTACGGACAATGGCCGACATGGGCATGGAGATGGCCGGGATGGCGATGGGCGGCGCGCCGGCGTCGGGAGCAGGCGGCCAAGGCGGAATGGCCATGCCCGCCGCGGCCGGCATGTCTATGCCTGGCATGGAAGGCGCGGTGCCGGGGCCGGGCCTGCCTGGCAGCCCGCCGGTGGCGCACGGCCCGGACACCCACGGCGTCGGCAGCTCATCGGTGGCGATGGTGTCGCGCAGCCGGCTCGGCGAACCTGGCGATGGCCTCGGCAACGACGGGTGGCGTGTACTGACCTATGCGGATTTGCGCAGCGTCGTGCCGCAGACGGACCGGCGCGAGCCGGGGCGCGTCATCGAGCTGCATCTGACCGGCAACATGGAACGCTACAGTTGGTCGTTCGACGGAAAGAAGTACTCCGAGGCTCCAGGCGCTATCCGGTTCCGCTATGGCGAGCGGCTCCGCCTCGTCTTCGTCAACGACACCATGATGGAGCACCCGATCCATCTCCACGGCATGTGGATGGAGCTCGAGAACGGCGGCGGACCGAATCAGCCGCGCCTGCACACTGTCCTGGTGAAGCCGGGCGAGCGGCTGACTGTCGCCATTACCGCCGACGAGCCCGGACGTTGGGCGATGCATTGCCATCTCCTGCTCCACATGGAGATGGGGATGTTCCGGGTGGTCGAGGTGGCGTGAGCGAGGAGCCAAGGGCATGAAATCCAATAGGGGCAGCACCGTAATGGCCGCGGCCACACTGGGCTTGCTGCTGGCGCAGTCTCTGGTCGCGCATCTCGCGCTGGCCCAAGGAATGGGAGGCATGGTGATGCCCGGGGCCGCGACACCGCCCGTTGCCGCGCCGTCCGAAGCCGCCCCTCCCGTCGTCGCCCCTCGCGTCGCCACACCGCGCGTCGCCGCGCCAATCGGAGGGACACCCCCCGCCACCGCACCGCCGGCTGGGACACCGCCCGTTGCCGCACCGCCGGGCAGGACACCGCCCGTTGTCACACCGGGGCTCGGCGGGGGTGTGGCCCCCGCCGGCGCGCAGGATCCGGCGGCGACCGCGGGCTGGCCCAGCCCGGTCAACGACAGCGCGTTCAATAGCTTCCTGTTGTTCGACCTCTTCGAATTCCAGCGCGCTCCGAACGTCGAGGCGGCCCGGTGGGATGTCCTCGGCTGGTATGGCGGCGACACGGAGCGCATCTGGTTCAAGAGCGAGGGGCGCTACAACGGCGCGCTGCGCACTGGCGAAATGGATCTGCAGCTTCTCTACGGGCGGCTCATCTTCCCCTTCGTCGACCTCCAAGCTGGAGTCCGATACGAACAGCAATTGAGCTGGGACAATGGATTGGGGCGCGGCTTTGCGGTCCTCGGAGTGCAGGGGCTGGTGCCCTATGGGATGGAGCTGGAGGCAGCCATCTTCGTTAGCCAGGATGGTGACCTCTCGACGCGTGTGACTCTCGCCCAGGACTTTCTGTTGACGCAGCGCCTGATCCTGCAGCCGCGCTTCGAGTTCAACGCTGCGCTCCAATCGGCCGAGCGTTATGGTGTCGGCGCGGGGTTGAATGACATCGAGATCGGCCTTCGCTTGCGCTACGAAATTGTCCGCGAATTCGCTCCCTATGTCGGCGTCTCCTGGCTGAATAGCTTCGGCGAGACCGCCACCCTGCGCAGCGCGGGCGGCGACAACCGTAGCGTTCTCCAGCTGGTCGCCGGATTCAGGATGTGGTTTTGAGCAAGTGGAGCGCGACCGCAAGATCCAATGGAACCATTAGGCCTCGAGTAATGTCCTCCTTCGATCATGGGTTATGTCTTCCGATACTCGGGTAAACATCAAATCGGCTTGGCTGCGCTATCAGTGGCGGTTTTCACACTGAGCGCGATTCCGCTCGAATTGCAGCGGCGCATCATCAACGATGCCATCAAGAGCGGCGCAACCGACACCATCCTGTAGTTGGCCGCGGCCTATGCCGGCGTGGCGCTGGCCTAGCAAGGATTTAAGCCGATCCGTTAACGACTATCGCGGCTGGGTGAGGGAAGCGGCGATATGCCGGTTGCGCAGGACGCTCGAGGTTCTGCCCGAGGGCCAAACGGACGTGCCCGGCACCCGTGTTGCCATGATGGTCGACGAAGCTCTACCGATCGGCGGCTTTGTCGGCATGAGCGCTTCCGAGCGCCTGCTGCAGGGCGGGGATTCTGGCCAGCGTCATCGGCTACATAGTCTTATTAGAGCCCTATATGGCACTTCTTAGCTCGGCGTTCCTGACTCCGCAGATGATATTCGTACCGCTGATGCAGCGGGCGATCAATTACCGCGCCGCAGCGCGTATCAAGACGATACGCGAGGTGAGCGGCGACATGATCGGTACCGCTATAGCGATGGACGGCCAGGTTGCAGCAGGCTGCGTCCGGCCCAGCCTCTGGGGATCGCATGGAACGGCGCCGGCGCCTGGGCGATGGTCTCGCAGTCGCGGCACGAGAACTTCTCGCGCACCGTCTGGACGACGTTCCACTGGCGGGGCATGACCTTCAGTGATCACCCGCTCGCGCGGCATGTTCGGGGAAACGGCTTGCCCGGGGGGGCGCTTGCGGGCGAAGGCCGTGACGCTGGTGGTCTTGGCCACCGCCTTCTCTGCGGCGGGATCATCTTCGGTGGCCGTGGCTTCCAGCTCCTCGAGCTGCCAGAGAGTGTCAGTTTAACTGTATGCGAGCGTTCCATGGCAGGTTGTCGTCAACGGATTGTAGTAGGCAAACGCTCGGCAAAGAAGATGGTGAACTGCGCGTAGGCGGCTCGCCACTCGATGGCAGGCTTCCAGTGGACGCCGAGATTCCTCAGAGACAGGTAGAGTAATTTGGTGGCCGCTTCATCTGACGGGAAGGCTCTTCTAGTTTTGATGATCTTGCGCAAGCCACGGTGCAGGCTCTCGATGGCGTTGGTGGTATAGATCATCTTCCTGATCTGCAGCGGATAGGCGAAGAACGGCACGACCTCGTTCCAGACCCGCCGCCAGGCCGGGGCGATGGCGGGATACTTCTTGCCCCATTCGGCCTCGAAGTCGGCAAGCCGCAGCTCGGCAGCCTCGGCGGTCTCCGCCCGATAGATTGCCCGCAGCGCCGGCACTAGATGTGAGCTTTCAATAGGTTGTCCATCCGGCTCATGCCGAGGAAGCTGATGTTGTCGAGACGTCAACGATCCTTGGGGAGGAGCCGAATGGACATCCATAAGAATGCCCGCCTGACACCGCACGGTCGAGAGCGGCTGGTCAAAATGATTGTCAGTGGGCAAACGCCGCAGGCCGCCAGTGAAGCCGCAGGCGTTTGCCCTCGCACCGGCCGAAAATGGGCCGACCGCTTCAAGCAAGAAGGCCTGGCCGGATTACAGGATCGCAGCTGGCGGCCCCATCGGCTGTACCGCCCGACACCGCCGGAGGTCATCGAGCGTATTGAAAGCCTGCGCCGCCAGCGCATGCCCGGCAACGAGATCGCCACCACCGTCGGGGTCTCGGCCGCCACCGTGAGCCGCGTGCTCAAGCGCCTGGGGCTGAGCAAACTGAGCGCCCTGGAGCCGGCCGAACCGCCGCGTCGATATGAGCGCGAGAACCCCGGCGAGATGATCCATATCGACATCAAAAAGCTCGGTAAATTCAATCGCATAGGCCACCGCATCACCGGCGACCGCACCGGCCAGAGCAACAGCCGCGGTGTCGGATGGGAGTACGTCCATGTCTGCATCGACGATGCCTCGCGCGTGGCCTTCAGCAAAATCATGAAGAGCGAGCGCAAGGCCTGTGCCGTGGCCTTCCTCAAGGCTGCCGTCGCCTACTACGAGAGCCTCGGCGTCATCGTCGAACGGGTCATGACAGACAACGGCTCTTGCTACAGAGCCGGCGCTTTCGCCAAGGCCTGCCGGCGGCTCCGCATCAAGCACGTTCGCACCAAGCCCTATACACCCAGGACCAACGGCAAGGCCGAACGCTTCATCCAGACGTCGTTACGAGAATGGGCCTACGCGCGCGCCTATCTCAACTCCAAACAGCGCGCACAGGAGCTGCCCTTCTTCATCCATCGCTACAACTGGCACCGTCCTCATGCCAGTATCGGACGAATGCCGCCCATCACAAGACTCGGCTTATCCAAGGACAACCTGTTGAGACTCCACAACTAGAGCACATTCCTGTTTGCAGGACTCGGAAGGGGATTCCCTTGGGTCTTGAAGTGTGATTCAAGCTGAGGGCTGGGATCGCAGGAGGCCAGCATGAATGGCACGAGCCCTTTCCTTGGATCTTCGCAAGCGGATCGTCG
>JAUXRT010000144.1 GCA_030681635.1 Reyranella sp. | reverse complement strand
CTCCTACCAGGCGGCGTTCCTGAACGGCATCGCCTGGAACATCGTCAATGCCGCGATCGGCTGGTGGCTGCTCGTTCGGCAGGGTAGACGGACGGCACTCGCGGCATAGTTGGCCACGTAACTGGAGAACCTCATGCGCATCACCGCCGTCCGCGACATCGTCTCGCCGATCCGCTCCAACATCGCCAACGCCTACATCGACTTCAGCCAGATGACGGCGAGCGTGGTGGCGATCGAGACCGACCGCATCGTCGACGGCAAGCCGGTCGTGGGCTACGGCTTCAACTCCAACGGCCGCTACGCCCAACACGGGCTTTTAGGCGAGCGGTTCATCCCGCGCCTGAAGGCCGCCAAGGCCGACTCCCTGCTCGACGGCGAAGGCTTCATCGACCCGGCGAAGTGCTGGGCGGCGATGATGGCCAACGAGAAGCCCGGCGGTCACGGCGAGCGTTCGGTGGCCGTGGGCGTGCTCGACATGGCGCTGTGGGATGCCTTGGCCAAGGCCAAGCGCGTGCCGCTGTGGAAGCTCTTGGCCGACCGGTACAATGGCGGCGTCCACGACGACAAGGCCTGGGTCTACGCCGCCGGCGGCTACTACTATCCCGGCAAGGATCTCGAGGCGCTGCAGGACGAGATGAAGGGCTACCTCGAGCTGGGCTATTCCTGCGTGAAGATGAAGGTGGGCGGTGTGCCGCTCGCCGAAGACATCAAGCGCATTGAGGCGGTGCTGAAGATCGTGGGCGCAGGTGAGCGTCTCGCGGTCGACGTCAACGGCAAGTTCGACCTCACCACCGCCATCGAATTCGGCAAGGCGATCCGGGGCTATGGGCTGCGCTGGTACGAGGAGCCGCTCGATCCCCTCGATTATCTGGCGCATGCCGCCCTCGCCACCGAGTACGCGCCGCCGCTCGCCACCGGCGAGAACCTGTTCTCGATGCAGGACGCCCGCAACCTGGTGCGCCACGGCGGGCTCAGGCCCGACCGCGATATCCTGCAGTACGACCCGGCGCTCAGCTACGGGCTGGTCGAATACCTGCGCACGCTCGAGATGCTGAAGGCGCACGGCTGGTCGCCGCGGCGCTGCGTGCCGCACGGCGGCCACCAGTTCGCGCTCAACATCGCCGTCGGCCTGCAGTGCGGCGGCAACGAATCCTACCCGCAGGTGTTCGCGCCATTCGGCGGCTTCGCCGACGACTGCCCTGTCGTTGACGGTCGCGTGGCGCTGCCCGACGCGCCTGGCATCGGCTTCGAACGCAAGGCCGACCTCTGGGCGGTCATGAAGACTGCGTAAGGCGGCGCCCCGGCCTCAGCCGCGGAAGTTGTCCCAGCCGCCGCCATGGGTCTGGTACCTGCCGTCCTGAGGGGTGCCCGACGAGGCGCACCCGGCCAGGACAGCCACGATCATCGCAAGGATTATCGATCGAAGCATCATCATGGGGTCGATATTAGGTCCGATCACTCGGGCTTCAACAGACCTAACCTCAACAGTTCAGACACGTTCTCTTGATCGGCCTTGAGCGCCGCCGTGAACTGCTCGGGTGTCGAGGGCCGGACGATGGCGCCCAGTTCGCGCAAGCGCTTGTTCGCCGTCTCGTCCTTGAGGCCGGCCACGATCCCCTGGTTCAAGCGGGCGATCACGGGCTTGGGCGTGTCGATATGGGCGAACACGCCCGCCGTCGTGGCGCCGTCGAACGGTTTTATGCCGAGGTCGCCCATGGTCGGCACGCCGGGCAGCTCGGGGATGCGCTCCAGCCCGAAGCTCGCAAGCGGCCGGAGCTTGCCGGACTTGATGTGCGGCATCGAGCTGGTGAGCTGGTCGGCAAAGCTGTCGACATTGCCCGCCAGCAGATCGGCGATGCCGGGGCCGGAGCCGCGATAGGGGATGATGTTGAACTTCAGATTGTCGTTGAGCTGCAGGCGCAGGATGGAGACGTGGTTGGTGGTGCCGTTGCCGGAGTGGCCGATGCTGACCGTGCCGGGCTTCGCCTTGGCTTCCGCCAGCAGGCTCTTCATGTCGGGGAAACGGCTGTCGGCCCGCACCACCACCAGGGTCGGCACGGTGGTGAGGATGCTGACCGGCGCGAACATCGACAGCATCTCCTTCTTGCCGGCGAAGATCGGCGCCACGTAGCCCACGGTGAAGCTCGCCATGACGATGGTGTAGCCGTCGGCCGGTGCATTGTGGGCGAGCTCGAGCCCAACCACGCCGCCCGCTCCGGGCTTGTTGTCGACCAGGATGGTCTGGCCGAGCTGACGACCCATCGGGTCGGCCACGATGCGCGAGGTGACGTCGTAGTTGCCGCCGGGCGCGAAGGGAATGATCCAGCGGATCTGCTTGGTGGGAAAGGCCTGGGCGGAGGCCGCCCTGCCGGCGAGGGCCGTCGCCAGCCCGGCGCCCAATCCGGTGCCGATAAGTGTCCGGCGTTCGATGCGCTTCATTTTTTTGTCGCTCCCCGAAGGCTAGTCCGGCGGGCAGTATGCACCGCTTTCCGCCCAGGCGCGCATCACGGCGCCGAACGCCGCCTGCGTACCGGGTGCCGGCGTGCGCCCACTGCCGGGCGCCCAGGCCCAGCCGACCAGCGTGTCCTCGCTCATGTGGCGCAGGAGGGCCGGCATATCGAGGCCGCCGTTGCGCGAGGGGTCCTTGATCTGCCGGCAGATCTCACCCAGCGAACGGCCCTGCCAGGCCATCGAGACGGGCGCGAGATGCCATTTCGGATGGCCGGGCACGCGCGAGGGCTCGTAGTTCTCGACTTGATGGCAGGAGCTGCACGGCAGCCCGGCTGCACCATGGCCGTCCGGCCCGCGCACCACCCTTGGATTGTGCGGCCGCATCGTGTCGGTCTGGCTGGGACGATCCCCGGCGGGATGGCAGTTGAGACAGCGTGGGTGCTGCAGGACCTTGCCGGCCTCGCGGAACAGCTCGATCGAGCGCGCCGCCTGGTCGGCATCCTGTTGCTGACCGACGGCGGGAACAGCCAGGAGGCAGGCCAAGGCCGCGGCGGCAACGGGCACACGGGCCAGGCGCATCGATCTCTCCCAGGGGCAGCCGTACGATTGTGACTACGTCCGAGAGAGGCGAAAGTTGCCGTGCCGCGTGGCTCAGCGGTAGACGAGGACCGGCGTCGTGCTGTGGGTCAGCACTTTCGTGGTCTCGCTGCCGAGCACCAGGGCGGAGATACCTCGCCGGCCGTGCGAGGCCATGGCGATCAGATCGCAACCCCGGCTCGCCGCGGCCTCGATGATCGCCTGGTAGGGATGGTCGTGGTCGACCTGAACGGTCTCGCACGGCACGCCGGCCGCCTTGGCCTTGGCCGCGGCCTCCCCGAGATGTCGGGTCGCCTGCTCCACGGCATGCTGGTGATAGCGGTTCTGCTGTTCGGTGAGTTGGACCATCGCCATCATCACGATCGGCGCGGGTTCGATGGCCATCAGCACAGTGACCTTGGCGCCGATCTCCCGTGCCAACGCCAGCCCCTTGTCGACCGCCTGCTCCGACAGCGCAGAGCCGTCTATGGGGATGAGAATGTGCCTGTACATCTGATTTCCTCCTGAAGATCCCGATGCGGACGCCGCCCGTCCGGTCGCTAGAGATACACGCCCTTCATCCCCGCCTCCGGATAGCGCGTGCCCGCCGCCGCGCCCGGCGGCAGGGCGGCCGAAAGCCGCGCCACCTCGTCGGCCGACAGGGCGACATCGAGCGCCGCCAGGTTCTCGTCGACGCGCGCCGCGCGCTTGGTGCCCGGAATGGGTACGATGTCGTCCCCCTGCGCCAGCAGCCAGGCGAGCGCCACCTGTCCCGGTTTGCAGCCCTTGGTCCGCGCCACCGCCTCGATCGCGGCGACCTTGGCCAGGTTGTGCGCGAGATTGTCGGCGGCGAAGCGCGGATGCCGGCCGCGGCCATCGCCCTCGGGAATGTCGGCGGCCTGGCGCACCGCGCCGGTCAGCAGGCTGCGGCCGAGCGGTGAATAGGCCACGAAGGAAATGCCGAGCGCACGCGTGGTCTTGAGCGTCTCCTCGGCGTCGACCCGGAAGAGCAGGGAATATTCGCTCTGCACCGCGGCGATCGGATGGACCGCATGGGCCCGGCGGATCGTCTCGGGCCGCGCCTCGCTTAGCCCCAGCGCCCTCACCTTGCCTGCCTTCACGAGGTCCGCCATGGCGCCAACCGTTTCCTCGATCGCCACCGAGGGATCGACGCGATGCTGGTAGTAGAGATCGATCACCTCGACGCCCAGCCGCTTGAGGCTGGCCTCGCAGGCGGCCTTCACATGCGCCGGACGGCCATCGACACCGTTGGCGCCGCCGGGCTGCTGCACCTGGCCGAACTTGGTGGCGAGGATCGCCTTGTCGCGACGACTGCCCACCAGCGCCTTGCCCAGCAGGCTCTCGTTATGGCCCCAGCCGTACATGTCGGAACTGTCGAGCAGCGTGACGCTGCGGTCGAGCGCGTGATGGATAACTTGGACCGCCTCGGCGTCGTCGCTCTTGCCGTAAGCGCCGGAGAACGACATCAGGCCGAGCCCGACCGGGAAGACCGCGAGATCGCTGTGGCCGAGGCGGCGGGGTTTGGCGGCATTGGCGGTCATGGCGTTCTCCTCGGCGGCCTCAGCCGTAGACGAAGGTCCGGTCGTCGAGATCGATCGCCGGCCACTGGTCCTTCTCGTTCCAATAATCCTGGGTGTGCTGCCATTCGGGCTTGTCGCCGCGCTTGGGCAGCAGGTGCATGCCGCGCATGAGATAACCCGGATTGAAGTTGGCCGGGTCGATCCACGGCAGCAGGGGCATGTCCTTGTCCTCGGGCCGGAGTGCCACGGTGACCTTCTTCGCCTGCTTGTCCTTCATGTGCCCGAGCAAACGGCAGACGAAATCGGCGACCAGATCGGCGCGCAAGGTCCAGCTCGCGCGGAAGTAGCCGAACACCCACACCATGTTGGGCACGCCGGTGAACATCATGCCGCGGTAGGTGACCGTGTCGGCGAAGTCGAGCGGCCTGCCGTCGATCGTGAAGTCGATGTCGCCCAGCACGTTGAGATGGAAGCCCGTGGCCGTGACGACGATGTCGGCTTCCAGTTCCTTGCCGGACTTGAGGCGAATGCCAGCCTCGGTGAATGTCTCGATCTCGTCGGTGACCACCGAGGCGTGGCCGGCGCGGATGCTCTTGAAGAGGTCGCCGTCGGGAACATAGGCGATGCGCTGCCGCCACGGCCGGTAGCTCGGCGTGAAGTGTGCCGCCACGTCGTAATCGGGGCCGAGATGGGCGCGCACACCGCCCAGCAGCTCCTTGGTCACGATGTCGGGTTCTTCAAAAGCGCGGCGGGTGAACACCGCCTGATCGTGCAGGATCTTGCGGCGCACGATCTCGTGGATCCAGCTCTCGTCGATCTGCAGCTGGCGCAGCGTGTCGGCGAGGTCGTTGGCGTTGCGGGCGGGAATGAAATAGGTCGGCGAGCGCTGCAGCAGCGTGACGTGATCGCACTTGTCCGCGATCGCCGGGACGAGCGTTGCCGCCGTCGCACCGGAGCCGATGACGACGACTTTCTTGCCCGCGTAGTCGAGATCCTCGGGCCAGCTCTGCGGATGGATGATCCGGCCCTTGAAGTCCTCCATGCCCGCCCACTCGGGCGTATAGCCTTCCGAGTGCCGGTAGTAGCCCTGGCACATCCAGAGGAAGCTCGCCGTGAACCGGACGGCCTGGCCGGTGTCGGTGCGCGTGGCGTCGATCGTCCAGCGATTCTCCTCGCTCGACCAGCGGGCCGAGGAGATCCGGTGGCCATAGCGGATGTGCCGGCCGAGGTCGTTCTCGTCGATGACTTCGCCCATGTAGGCCAGGATCTCGGCGGCCGTCGCGATCGGCGCGCTGGTCCAGGGCTTGAAGCGGTAGCCGAAGGTATAGAGGTCGCTGTCGGAGCGGATGCCGGGATAGCGGTGCGTCAGCCAGGTCCCGCCGAAGCTCTCCTGCGTCTCGAGGACGACGAAGCTCGTGCCGGGGAGCTGCTTGGTGAGGTGATAGGCGCCGCCGACGCCGGAGATGCCGGCGCCCACGATCAGGACGTCGAAATGCTCGGCCTTCAGGGAGGCGGCGGCAGGCAGGGTCGCTGTATCGGGCATGGGCTCGGATCTTCGCTTGGGGACGACGATCCTAGCGGCAGGCCTAGGTCTTGCACGACAATATTCCGTAAAGGCGCTTGCCCACGATCGGCTCAGTAACGACCGTCCCTGGAGGAGCAGACTTTTTCCATGCCTCGAACAGCTTGGTATCGGCATCGGACTCAAAGAAAACACAGGCCGATTCAGCATTAACGACCTTGTCGACCCAGGCATTCTCCTCGGATCTCAACCAGATGCTGTTCGTGGGGGAAGTGATGCCCGACACCGATCGAAAGCCGCCAAAAAAGTAGAATAGCTCGGGATGGTCGATGAGCTCGCTGACCCTGTAGAAGCCCAACTCGACCCGGCGCCCACGCAGCCGCTCGCGCAGCAACCCGAACAGCTCCTTCGTCTCGTCGAAGTCCCGATGATTGCGGAATGCGTCCTGGAATGTCGCCGTCGGCGAGTATCGCGCGGCAAGATCGGGAGGCTCCTGCCTGAGATTCCGAAGGTCGCGATAGGTCTGAAGGACCGCCGTCGAATCGCTCCAGACGGTGCTCGCCTTGTCGATTCTGCGCCCAATTTCAAACCGGCCGGCAATCGCCGCTTCGAGAATGACGCCGAGGGAAATGACCAACAGAGCGCCACGCAACACGCCAGGCCGAACGCAGCGCCAGACAAACAGGGGCAGCATGACCAGGAAGATGGGCAAAAGGACCGATGGTCCGTAGAGATGCGTGAAGTCCGAGCGGAGCAGCGTGAAGAGATGGAGCACGTATGCACCGACGGTCACGCCTGCGAACTTCCGCACGAACGCGCGATCCCTTTCGCCAGCCGCATACCAGCGCCGACCGAGGAAGCCCGCGAGCAACGCCACCGCGACCATCAGCAGAATGGCAAACCCGTACGTCTGCAACAGCGGCGCAAAAATGCCCTCTGCGCCAAAGACCGATTGCAGCCGCCCGTTCACCATGATGAAGGTCGCGGACAATTCCAGATTCTCCGACCAAAGCGAATTGGAGAGACCGGCCATCACCAGACTGGACTTGGTGTTTGCCAATCGGAAAACTTCCAGACAGCGCGAAAGGCCGACGAAGGTCGCGACCGACGCAACCAGCGCAAGCGTACCGCTTG
This sequence comes from Reyranella sp., assembly GCA_030681635.1. Classification (GTDB taxonomy): domain Bacteria; phylum Pseudomonadota; class Alphaproteobacteria; order Reyranellales; family Reyranellaceae; genus Reyranella. Next base: position 267 of record JAUXRT010000144.1, on the reverse strand, counting down.
CGAGAAACAACGCAGAAAATCTGGCAATGCCGCGCAGCTGCAAGCCCGATACCGGGCCAAACAGCGCCAAGGAAAGCGCGAACACCAGCAGACCTCCGGAAAGATTCTCCTGACTGAGGAAACTTCCCGTCCCCCAAATTACTCCCGCCAGAAGCGGCCCGACCCACGTCCGCCTCGTTGGATCTGCCTTCAACAGCAGGTACGCGAACAGCAACGACAGGATCGGTATTGCAAGCCATCGCGTCAGAATTGCCCAGCCCGCGAAAT
>JAUXRT010000085.1 GCA_030681635.1 Reyranella sp. | reverse complement strand
GATCGCCGCGCCGGTCGCGGCGGCAGCGATCAGGGCGGCCTTCATCACTTTCTTCTCGAGGTCGGTCCACGGCGCCTGGCAGCCGATCTCGCCGATCATGCCGGCGCGAATGTCCGTGCCCCAGGCGCCGTCCAGGATCTGGCCGATCATTTCGGCCGCGAAATCGTCGACCGTGCGGCCGTGGTTCTTCGGATCCTGGTAGTCGTTGACGTAGTAGCCGCAGCCCATGATCAGGTGCACGCCGGTGCCGGCGGCGATCCGCTGCAGCCCCCTGGGATCGGGCGAGAGGCCGCCGCAGGTGAGCTCGACGATGGCGTCGCCGCCGTCGTGCTTCATCATGCGGACCTCGCGGGTGGCGATGTCCTCGAGATCGAGCATGTACTTGCGGCCGGCCCGCTTGAGTCCGTGGCCGTGGTTGATCTGCCAGACATTCTCCAGCGTGATCTCGGGCCCGAGGTCGTTGTCGCCGCGCGTCGCGGGCGGGCGGATGTCGCAAAGCACGTGCTCGTGCATCAGCGTCCGCCCCAGCGCCTCGGGCGCGATCGGCCCGAGGACGGTCTGGATCTTTCCCCTGAGCGCGCCGCGCGGCCCCCTGGGCGCGTCGCGCGTCACTGCGGCTCCAGCTTGGCCGCCTCGATCACCTTCTTCCACTTGGCGTTCTCGGCCACCATATGCTTGGTCAGCGCCTCGGCGCCGCCGGACAGCTCCGACGCGCCGGCATCGCGGATCTTCTTGATCACCGCCTCGGACTTGGTGCCCTTCACGATCTCGGCGCTCAGCCGGCTCACGATCTCGGGCGGCGTGCCGGCCGGCGCCGCGACGTACCACCAGGGCGCGGCGTCAAAGCCCGTAAAACCCTGCTCGGCGATGGTCGGCACGTCGGGTGCCGCGAACCAGCGCTTGGCCGAGCTGACGCCCAGTGCGCGCAACGCGCCCGACTGGATGTGCTGCAGATAGGGCGGCAGGTTGTCCATGGTCGTGAGGATGTGGCCCGCGAGCAGGTCCTTCATGACCAGCGAGGAGCCGCGATAGACGACATGCTCGAGCTTGATGCCGGCCAGGCTGGACAGATATTCCATCGCCAGATGGCCGGTGCCGCCGACGGCCGGCGAACCGTAGCTCACCTTGTTGGGTCCCTGCGCCTTGCAGTAGGCGACGAACTCCTTGAGCGATTTGGCCGGGAAGCTCGGATGAACGGCCAGCACGTTGGCCACTTCGCCGACCAGCGCCACCGGCGCGAAGCTCTTCACGCTGTCGTAGGGCATGGTCTTGTAGAGATACTGGTTGGTGACGGCGGTGCCGACGGTGCCTAGCAACAACGTCATGCCGTCGGGGGCCGACTTGGCCACGAGCTCGGCGCCGACATTGCCGCCGGCCCCGGTCTTGTTGTCGACCACGAAGGTGCCGCCCATCGATTCGGTCAGGATCTGGGCCACGACACGGCCCAGGATGTCGGTGGTGCCACCGGGCGCGAAGGGCACGACGACGCGCACGGTCTTGCCGCCGGGATAGGCGCTCGCACCGGCACTTTGGGCCCAGCCGTGCCGCGCCAGCATCGGCGCGGTGAGCGCCCCGGCCGCGAGTGTCGCCGCAATCGCGGTGCGGCGGCGGATCATCTTGGTCATGGCGTTCCTCCCTGGGTTCGGGCGACTATATCGCCCGACGAGGGGGAGACAAACGTGACAGCACCGCTGATCGGCTACGCCGACCGCATCTCGGTACGGAGCGGCGAAAAGATCGCCTTCAAGATTTCCAGTGCAGGGCCGGGCCCGTACCACGCCATGCTGGTGAAGATCGTGCGCGGCGATCCCAACCCCGGCGGACCGCCGGCCAAGCTGGATGACATGTCCGATCTTTTCGACGGCCGTTTCGCCTCGCGTGAGCAGCGTGCCTGGCCCGGCTCCTATGCGCGGGTCGACGGGGCCACGGCCGTGAAGCTGCCCGCGACCCTCGGCATGGAAGCGCTGATCTGGCCGACGCTGCCCACGGACGGACCACAAACCGTGCTGTCGCGCCGCGATCCCGAATCGGGCGCGGGCTTCGCGCTGGTGCTCACGCCCGACGGCATGGCGCTTGAAATCGGCGGCGCGCGGGTCGTCGTCGGCAAGCCGCTGCGCGGGCGCATCTGGTATCGCGTCTGGGCGAGCGCGGACCCCGTGACCGGCACGTTGCACGTCGGCCAGCAGCCGCTGAAGCGCGCCCACGCCGTCGACGACGAGGGCGAGGCGCAGATGACGGTGCCGGCGCCGCTGGCGCTCGACGCCGCCCAGCCGATCCTGATCGGCGCCGAGGCGGCCAAGGACCGTCCTGCCCAGCGCTGCTTCAACGGCAAGATCGAGGCACCGGCGATCACCGGCGTCGCCGCCTGGGACTTCGCCCGCCGTGGTGAGTCGATGGAGATCGAGGACACCGGCCCCAACGGGCTGCACGGAAAACTGATCAACCTGCCGACCCGCGCCATGAAGGGCGCGGCGTGGACCGGCGCCGAGCGCGACTGGCGCCGCGCGCCGCATCAGTACGCCGCCATCCATTTCCACGACGACGACCTGCACGACTGCGGCTGGGCGGACGACTTCAGCTTCACCATCCCGAAGGAGATGCGCAGCGGCGTCTACGGCATGCAGCTCTCCTGCGGCACGCACCGCGACGTCATTCCCTTCTTCGTGCGGCCCCAGGTCGGCAAGCCGCAGGCCAAGGTCTGCTACCTCGCCTCGACCTTCACCTACCAGGTCTACAGCAACTTTTCGCGCGGGGCGTTCGACGATGGCTTCCGCGCGCGCGTCGCCGACTGGAAGGCCTATCCGCACAATCCCGACGACCACAAGGACTACGGCCTCTCGACCTACAACCATCACCGCGACGGTTCGGGCGTGGCCTACTCCTCGCACCTCCGGCCATTGATCACCTGGCGGCCGAATTTCCTGAGCTTCAATGATGCCGCGGGCTCGGGCCTGCGGCATCTGCCGGCCGACACGCATCTCACCGGCTGGCTCGACCGCATGGGCGTGGCCTTCGACGTCGTCACCGACCACGACCTCGAGGAAAAGGGCGTGGAAATCCTGGCCTCGTACAAGGTGGTGCTGACCGGCTCGCACCCCGAGTATCACACCAGCGGCACGCTCGACGCGCTGCAGACCTACACCGAGACCGGCGGACGGCTGATGTATCTCGGCGGCAACGGCTTCTACTGGCGGGTGGCGCTGTCGAAGAAAGTGCCTGGGGCCATCGAAGTGCGGCGCACCGAGGGCGGCATCCGCACCTGGGCGGCCGAGCCCGGCGAATATTACCACTCCTTCGACGGCGCCTATGGCGGGCTGTGGCGGCGCTCAGACCGGCCGCCCAACCTCCTGTGCGGCATCGGCTTCTCGAGCCAGGGCACGTTCGTCGGCGACTCCTACCGCCAGTCATCGGCGGCGCGCGACAACACCCATGCCTGGGTCTTCGAGGGCGTGAAGGACGAACTGTTCGGCGGCTACGGCTTCTCGGGCGGCGGCGCCGCGGGCTTCGAGCTCGACCGGCTCGACCATCGCCTCGGCAGTCCGCTCAACGCCGTGGTGCTGGCCTCTTCGGAAGGCCACGACCGCAAGAACTTCGTCGTCGTCCATGAGGAACGGCTGGGCTTCGCCACCACCATTCCGGGCCAGACACTGGAGCAGCTGATCCGCGCCGACATGACCTACATCGAGAAGCCCAAGGGGGGTGCGGTGTTCTCGACGGGCTCGATCACCTATTGCGGCAGCCTGCCCCACAACAAGTTCGACAACGACGTGTCGCGGCTCACCTTCAACGTGCTGAACCGTTTTAGCGAGCTCGGACTCAAATGGCCTTTTTGACCTGAGGCTTCAGCCGCTCGAGCAGGCCCTTGCAGCCGGCCTCGATGAGGCTGAGGGCGCGTTCGAACTCGGCCTTCGGCCCGCCGATCGGATCGAGCACGTCGATGACCCCCATCGGCGGCGCGAAACTCAGGAACATCCGGGGCTTGCCGACCAGCGCGCGCGGCGCCAGCCAGCGCATCGCCACGAGATGGCTGCTGTCCATCGCCAGCGGATAGTCGAAATGGGCGATGTCGTCGCTCGTGACCTGGCGCGCGCGAACGTAGGTGATGTCGTAGCCGCGGCGCGCCGCGACGTCGATCGCATCGGGCACCGGCGGCTTGCCGACATGGGCCTCGGACGTCCCGGCCGAATCGATCTCGAACGCGTCGGCCAGGCCCGCCCGTTCAGCCAGGGTACGAAACACGCCCTCGGCCATGGGCGAGCGGCACAGGTTCGCAGTGCAGACAAAGAGGACCTTGATGGCCATGGTCGCCACCCTAGCACGGCGCTAGATTTCGCAACATGCATCAGGACTATGGCCCACCCGGCATCGTGGTACTGACCGGGGCAGGCATCTCCAAGGAAAGCGGCATCGATACCTTCCGCGACCCCGACGGGCTGTGGAACCGGGTCAACCTCGAGGACGTCGCCACCCTGGACGGCTGGCACCGCGACAAGAAGAAGGTGCTCGACTTCTACAACGAGGCGCGCGGCCTGTTCCGCGCAGCCCGGATCGTGCCCAACGCCGCCCACGAGGCGCTGGCCCGCCTGGAAGCCGAATACGGCGGCGACGTCACGATCGTGACCCAGAACATCGACCTGCTGCACGAGATGGCGGGATCGAAGAACGTGATCCACATGCACGGCCGCGAGGGCGAGGTGCGCTGCATGAGGTGCGGCACGGTCTCCCCGTCCGATGCCGACCTGTCGGTCGACTCGGTGTGCCTGAATTGCCGGGCGGTGGGCGAGCTGCGGCCCAATATCGTCTGGTTCGGCGAGGAGCCGATGCGCCTCGACGAGATCTACGCCGCCCTCGGACGGTGCGGCCTGTTCATCGCCATCGGGACCTCCGCCCAGGTCTATCCGGCCGCGGGTTTCGTGTTACACGTCCGCCGTCGCGCCCACGTCCGCACCGTCGAGCTCAATCTCGAACCGACCGAGAACCAGCCGCTCTTCGGCGAGCATATCTACGGCCCCGCGACCCGGATCGTGCCGGCCTACGTCGAACGCATCCTGGCCGGCGCCGCCCTCTAAAGGAGAAACCCGATGCCCGACATGCCGCACCTGCCGCACGGCGCGCACCACATCGCCAACGACGCGCACGGCCAGAATTTTTACGCCATCGACCGGCAGTTCCAGGACCTGATGTCTCTCCACTTGGAGCCCGGCCTGCGCGCCGCAATGACGCCGCACTTCGACCGGCTGGGCGCACTCGCCGGCGGGCGGCTCGACGACCTCGCCATGACGGCCGACAAGCACCCGCCGGTGCTGCAGCCGCGCGACCGATTCGGCCGCGACGAGGACTGGATCGACTACCATCCCGCCTATCGCGAGATGGAGAAGATCGCCTTCGAGGACTTCGGCATGCATGCCATGAGCCACCGCGCTG
>JAUXRT010000133.1 GCA_030681635.1 Reyranella sp. | reverse complement strand
GTCGGATCTTGCCAATGCCGAGATCTATTTCGACGACGTGCCACCGCCGTCGGAGCTGCAGGTTCCGGGCGCGCGCGACAACGCCATCGAATTCACCTCGAAGAGCAAGACCTACTCGATGGCCGGTTGGCGCATCGGCTTCGCCGCCGGCAACAAGACGCTGATCACGGCGCTGACGCGCATCAAGTCCTACCTCGACTACGGCGCCTTCACGCCGATCCAGGTGGCGGCCACGGCGGCGCTGAACGGCCCGCAGGATTGCGTCGCCGAGGCACGCAACACCTACAAGGAACGCCGCGACGTGCTGATGGAAGGCCTGATCGCCGCCGGCTGGGACCTGCCGGCGCCGTCGGCCAGCATGTTCGCCTGGGCGCCTATCCCCAAGGAATTCGCCGAGCTGGGGTCGCTGGCCTTTTCCAAGCTGCTGCTGACCCAGGCCAATGTCGCGGTCTCGCCGGGTCTCGGCTTCGGCGAGCATGGCGCTGCGCACGTGCGGATCGCCCTGGTCGAGAACAAGCACCGTATCCGCCAGGCGGTGCGCAACATCCGCCAGGTCATGGCCGACCCGGCGCGCGCCATCGATCTTTATCTGCGTGGCGTTGGGGACAATGTCACGCTGATCAAGGCTCGCGCCTAGCATCATCCTGTCGTATCAGGCGTCCATGAAATCACCTCTCAGAATAGGTATCGCCGGTCTCGGCACGGTCGGTGCTGGCGTCGTCAAGCTGCTCGCCGAGCATGGCCGGCTGCTGTCGCTGCGTGGCGGGCGTCCGCTGAAACTGGTCGCGGTCAGCGCCCGTTCGCGCACCAAGAAACGCGACATCGACCTCGCCGGCGTGCGCTGGGAGAAGGATCCGCTGGCGCTTGCGGCGGCCCCCGACATCGACGTCGTCGTCGAATTGATCGGCGGCAGCCGCGGCATCGCCCGCCAGCTGGTGCAGAAGGCGCTCGGCGCGGGCAAGCATGTGGTCACCGCCAACAAGGCGCTGCTCGCGCTGCATGGCGCGGAAATCGCGGCACTGGCCGAGAAGAAGGACCGCATTCTGGCCTTCGAGGCGGCGGTCGCGGGCGGCATTCCGGTCATCAAGGCGCTGCGCGAAGGCCTGGTCGGCAACAAGGTCGGCCGCCTCTACGGCATCCTGAACGGCACCTGCAACTATATCCTGACGACGATGCGCGAGACCGGGCGCGACTTCGACGTCGTGCTGGCCGAGGCGCAGGCCGCGGGCTACGCCGAGGCCGACCCGAGTTTCGACGTCGACGGCATCGACGCCGCCCACAAGCTCGCTGTGCTGACCGGTGCTGCCTTCGGGGCGCGGGTCAATTTCTCCGGCATTCACATCGAAGGCATCCGCCGCGTGACCTCGATGGACATCCAGTTCGCCGAGGAACTCGGCTACCGGATCAAGCTGCTGGGCCTTGCCCGCGAGACCCGGCATGGCATCGAGCAGCGTGTCCATCCGTGCATGGTGCCGCTGGCCACGCCGATCGCCCATATCGAGGGCGTGTTCAATGCCGTGGTGGTCGAGGGCGATTTCGTCGGCACCACGATGTTCCAGGGCCGCGGCGCCGGGCAGGGGCCGACCGCCTCGGCGGTGGTCGCCGATCTGGTCGATGTCGCGCGCGGCCGCCACATGCCGGCCTTCGTCGTGCCGGCCGCCCGGCTCGCCGACAAGAAGGCCTCGCCGATGGATCGCCATGTCGGCGCCTACTACATGCGCCTGATGGTGCAGGACCGGCCCGGCGTGATCTCGGCGGTGTCGGGCGCGCTCGCCAAGGAACATATCTCGCTGGAATCGATGCTCCAGCGTGGACGCTCGCAATCGGGCGAAGTGCCGGTGGTGCTGACGACGCACGAGACGGAAGAGGCGGCGATGCGGCGCGCGCTCGCGCGCATCGACAAGTTGAAGGCAGTGGCTGAAGAGCCCTGCGTGATCAGGATAGAGGCATTCTAGGAAGGCGCTTTAGACGCCGGACGGAGGAAGTGATGGCTGACACAGGCAAGATGGACCGCAATCTGGCGATGGAAGCGGTGAGGGTGACCGAAGCCGCCGCGCTGGCGGCATCCAAGCTGATGGGACGCGGCGACGAGAAGGCGGCCGACCAGGCGGCCGTCGACGCCATGCGCAGCGCGCTGAACACGCTGTCGATCGAAGGCACTGTGGTGATCGGCGAGGGCGAGCGCGACGAGGCGCCGATGCTCTATATCGGCGAGAAGGTCGGCGCCGGCGGGCCCAAGATCGACATCGCGCTCGACCCGCTCGAGGGCACCACCATCACCGCCAAGGGCCTGCCCAACGGGCTCGCCGTCATGGCGATGGCCGAGCATGGCGGGTTTCTCAACGCGCCCGACGTCTACATGGACAAGATCGCCGTCGGTGGCGGCCTGCCCGACGGCATCGTCGACCTCGACAAGACGGCCAAGCAGAACCTGGTCGATCTCGCCAAGGCCAAGAAGGTCGACGTCGCCGATCTCGTCGTTTGCATCCTCGACCGGCCGCGCCATTCCGAACTGATCGCCAAGGTCCGCGAGGCGGGTGCCCGCATCATGCTGATCGGCGACGGTGACGTGTCGGGCGTGATCGCCACCTCGACCGGCGATTCCGGCATCGACATCTACATGGGCTCGGGCGGTGCGCCGGAGGGCGTGCTGGCGGCGGCGGCGCTGCGCGCCATCGGCGGCCAGATCCAGGGCCGGCTGCTGTTCCGCAACGACGACGAGAAGGGCCGCGCGCGCAAGTGGGGGATCACCGACCTCAACCGCAAATATTCCATGACCGAGATGGCCAAGGGTGACGTGATGTTTGCCGCCACCGGCGTCACGTCAGGATCGATGCTGAAGGGCGTGCGCCGCTTCCACCACGGCGCCGAGACGCACTCCATCGTCATGCGCTCGAAGACCGGCACGGTGCGCTGGATCTCCGCCCACCATAATTTCTCGATCAAGACCGGCTTGCCGAGCTGGGCCTAGGGTTTCTCGCCGGCTGCCGTCATGACGGCTTCGACGTCGGTCACCCAGACGAGCTTCTGTTTCCGGATGGCGTCGAGCACGCGTCGCAGCGAAGCGGCGCCGGCGGGCGTGCCGACGACGAACGGATGGATGCCGATTGCCACGACGGTGGCGGGACGGCCGGGGTCCTTTTCCGCCTCGCGCGCCAGTTCCGAGATGTAGTCGATCCAGAAACGCTCCAGGTCGAGCGGCTCCTTGAAGCGCGAGAGATACTGGCCCATGTCGACCGTGACGGCCGGGTAGGGGATCATGATCAGCCTGCCCAAGGGCGTGACGAGCCGCGACAGCACGTCGGAGTCCATGCCGTCGAGCGTGTACTTGATGCCTTCGGCCGCCGTTGCGGGAAATGTCTCGGCATTGGGGTAGACGCTGGGGCTCGACCAGCCGGTCGAGCGTACTCCGGTGCTTTTCTGGATCATGTCGAGCGTGCGGCGCACATAGGCTCTCTGCGCCTCGACGCCCTCGTCCAGGGGCATCAGATCCGTCGAGTTGTTGAGACCGTGCGCCACGATGGGCGCTTTGGGCATCAATGCCCGGAACTGCTTCCAGATCTCGGGATGTTGCTCGGGGAATTGCGCGTTGAGCGCGATGCTGAGCGGGAGGCCCTGTTCCTTGAACAATCTGCCGACGCGCGGGACGCCCCACTCGATGGCGTACTGGCGGAAGGATTCGTCGACGATGTCGGGTTTGCGATCGACCATGTCGGGTCGGAAGTTCGGGCCTTTGCCTCTACCCCAGACTTCCACGTAGAAGACGAAGCAGACGGCGACCTTGCGGCCCTCCGGCCAGGCTTTGACTTGCACCTGCTCGCGCTGAAAGCCGGTGATCCAGTCCGGGCTGCTTTGCGCGGCCGCAGGCGCCGCAAGCGCAGCGGCCGCCAGCAATGCAGCGACCAGGATTCTCGTCATTCCGTTCCCCCGAAGCCCTGCACGAATGTTAGCAGGCGGCGCGTGCCAAGTCGTCCACAGCGCTTTGGGCTAAGGTGCCGGCATGTCCGATAATTCCAGGGTTGAACGCGCGGCATTCCTCGGCGTCGAGCGGTCGCTGACCGGACGGCGCTGGGCGGCGCGCCTGGCCGACGAGCGCACGGCGCTGGCCATTGCCCAGCGCCACGGCCTGCCTGACGCGGTGGCGCGGTTGCTCGCGGCCCGCGACGTCGACCTCGATTCCGTGACGGAGTTCCTCGATCCGACGCTACGTCGTTTCCTGCCCGACCCGCTGCACCTCAAGGACATGGATGCGGCCGTTGCGCGGCTGGTGCGCGCGGTGCAGGGCGGTGAGCGCATCGTCGTGTTCGGCGACTATGACGTCGACGGCGCCACCTCCTCTGCACTGCTACTGCGATTCTTCCGCAGCGTTGGCGGGAACATCGGCGTCTACATTCCCGACCGCCGCAAGGAGGGGTATGGCCCCAACGCACCGGCCCTTGTGAAACTGAAGGCCGAGGGGGCGGCCGTCGTGGTCACCGTCGATTGCGGCGTGACCGCTTTCGAGCCCTTGGCCGAAGCCAAGCGCGTCGGCCTCGACACCATCGTCATCGACCATCACATGGCCGAGATCACGCTGCCCGATGCCATTGCCGTGGTCGATCCCAACCGGATCGACGACCCCAGCCCGCACAAGCAGATGGCGGCGGTGGGAGTGGCCTTCCTGCTGGCGGTCGG
>JAUXRT010000129.1 GCA_030681635.1 Reyranella sp. | reverse complement strand
CGGTGCCTTGTCGAGGTCGAGGCGAACCTTTCGACCGATCATCAGCTCGGCCAGCTCCTCCGTTCCGGTGTCGATGGTGCGACGCTCCGCCACCACCTTTCCCTGGCGCATCACATAGACGCGGTCGGTCGCCGCCACGATCTCGCGCAGCTTGTGGGTGATCAGCACGATCGTGACGCCGCGCTCCTTCAGAGTGCCGAGGATGCGGAAGAGCTGGTCGGTCTCCTGCGGCGTCAGCACGGCACTGGGCTCGTCGAGGATCAAAGTCCGGGCGCCGCGGAACAGCACCTTCAGGATTTCGACCCGCTGCTGCTCGCCGACGGAAAGATCGGCGACGCGCGCATCCGGGTCGATCGTGAGCCCATAGTCGCGGCCCAGGCGCACCAATTCGGCCCGTGCCGCCGCCAGCCCACCGGCCAGCAGCAGGCCGCCCTCGGCGCCCAGCACCATGTTCTCGAGCACGGTGAAGGTATCGATCAGCATGAAATGCTGGTGCACCATGCCGATGCCGTGGGCGATGGCGTCGCGCGGGCTGGTCATCTCGACCGGCTGGCCGTCGACCCATATCTCGCCGGCATCGGCGCGATAGAGGCCGTAGAGAATGCTCATCAGCGTCGATTTGCCGGCGCCGTTCTCGCCCACGATGCCGGTGATCGTGCCCGCCTCGATCCTGAGTGAGACACCACGAACGGCATGAACGACCCCAAACGACTTGTCGATCCCGCGAAGCTCGATGGCCGCTGCCGCAGGCGTCAGGGCTTGCACGAATTGTTGCTCATATAGTCGTGGACCACGATCTTGCCCGACACGATGTCGGCCTTGGCGGCTTCGACCTTGGCCTTCATCTCGGGCGTCACCAGCTTCTCGTTGTCCTTGTCGAGGGCCCAGTCGACGCCGCCGTCCTTTAGGCCGAGGACCTGGACGCCGCCTTTCCAGGTACCGGCCTGCGCCGCCTTGAAACTGTTGTAGGTGGCGAGATCGACGCGCTTCAGCATGGAGGTCAGCATGGTGCCGGGATGCAGATGGTTCTGGTTGGAATCGACGCCGATGCCGAGCTTGCCGCGGTCCTTGGCAGCCTGCAGGATTCCGATGCCGGTGGAGCCCGCGGCGGCATAGACGACATCGACGCCGCGGTCGAACTGGCCCTTGGCGAGCTCGGCACCGCGGCCGGGATCGTTCCAGGCGGCCGGCGTCGTGCCGGTCATGTTGGTGATCAGCTCGGCGTTGGGATTGGCGTACTTGATGCCCTGCTCGAAGCCGCACTGGAAACGGCGGACCAGCGGGATGTCCATGCCGCCGACAAAGCCGATCTTGCCGCTCTTGGAGGCCAACGCCGCCAGCACGCCGACCAGGAAGGAGCCTTCCTGCTCCTTGAACACCACCGACTGCACGTTGGGCAGGTTGACCACGCTGTCGATGATGGTGAAGCGGACGTTGGGGAACTCCTTGGCGATCTTCTCCAGCGCCACCGCCTGCGAGAAGCCGACGGCGATGATGGGATCCTGACCGCGCTGGGCGAACCGGCGCAGCGCCTGCTCGAACTGCGTCTCGTTGCTGGGCTCGAATTCGGCGAAGGCGATACCGGTATCCTTCTTGAATTGCTCCGCGCCCGCGCTCACGCCCTCGTTGAAGGATTTGTCGAACTTTCCGCCCGTGCTGTAGACGACGGCGGGCTTGATGGCGGTCTGCGCCCAGGCCGGCGCCAGCACGCTCAGGGCAACCAGGGCGACTGCCGATCCCAACCAGCGTTTCATGACGTCTCCCTTGCCTCTCTGGACTTCCCGGCCAAGTGTGGACCGGCCCCGTTCCCCGGTCTAGGCGGCGTGGTGGACCAAACCGTGCCACGGCTGAAGCGGTGGTATTTGTCTGCGCTCAGTGTCCGGAAAATCCGGTCAACGCCTTGATCGGCCAGCGCTATCCGGCCGGCGCCTGGCCCGGATTTTGCCTGCTTCGGTTCCGGACTGCGCGTCTGAATAAGCGCCCCGGTCCGCGGCAGCCGTGGACCACCGACCGCTTTGAGATCGACCCCAAGGGTTAGCGATGACCAAACCCTCCCCGCCCATTTGCCCCATCGGCGGCCCCGCGGAGGGGGCCTCCTACCCAGCTCGCCCCGACCTTCGCGCCGTGCTTCGCGGCAGAGCACTGACGAATCGCTTGATCGCCTCGAGCACTGGTTGCTGGGCACCGGCAAAGAACCAATGATCGTTGCCGTCGAGCTCGACGAAGCGGGCGCCGGGGATTTGGTCGGCCATATCGCGGCCCGCCGCAAGACGCACGGCCCGGTCGTTCCGCCGGTGCAGCACCAGCGTGGGCACGGAAACCCGCGGCAGGAGGTGCCTCACGTCGGTGTCGCGCAACGCCTTGAGCACGGCCCAAATACTGCCGGGGCTGGAGGCCGCGCGCAGCAGCCCGGCCCACCAGGCCCTCGCCTGGGGATCACGAGAAAGGCTCGGTCCGAAGGTTTCGATTCCGGCAGGGCCACCCCATTCGGCGACGAGCTGCTGGCTCCAGGCGTCATACTGGCTGGGCCGCAAGGCGTGCGGATGGTCCGGCGCCCAACTGCCCTTGGCCAATGAGCCGACCAGGATGAGGCCGGCCACCAGGCGGGGTTCATCGACGGCAAACTTGATGCAGGCCGGGCCCCCTTCCGACGCCCCGAAGAGGACGACGCGACGCGTGTGCGCCGCCCGCAGCACGGTGCCGATATCCTCGGCCGTGACGTCGACACTCGGGCCCGATCCGACCCGGTCCGACAGCCCGATACCGCGACGATCGAACATGATCAGTCGTCCAAGCGACATCAATGAAACCAGGAACGCCCGGCACGAGGGATGCTCCCAGGCGCGTTCCACATGGGACACGAAGCCGGGCATGACCAGGATATCGAGCTCGCCGCTTCCGTATGTCTGATACGCCAGGTGCGCGCCGGCGCCCTTTACATAGAGCGTCGTCGGAACGGCATGGGCCGGCGGCGCCGTGGCGGGGGCCATGAGGGCTTCGGTGGCGGCTTCGGGCGCGACGCCGAGCTCGTCGCGCAGTCGCTGGGTCAGTGCCGCGTGGTGCCGTTCCGCCGAACTTCGATCGCCGGCAAGCAGGAGGCTGCGGATCAAATGCCGGCCATACACCTCGCTCAAAGGGTCGAGCTCGACAAGGCGTCCGGCGTGAGCCGCCGCGGCAAAATGTTCGCCGGCGGCATTCTTGTCCTGCACGAGGCGTTCCAGCCCCTGCATGAGTCGCCCCCTGAGCGCCTCGCGGCGAAAGAACGCCCAATCGTCGAACTCGGCACAATCGGCCAGTGAGAAGCCCGCGAGGAAGTCGCCCCGGTAGCGCAGGCAGGCTTCCTCGAAAGCGCCCCGGTCGCAGGCGCTCTCGAACAGCTGCGAATCGACCTTCAGCTCGACCGCCGGAGACCATCGCACGCTGGTGTTGTCGGTCTCGAAGACGTGCTGGCCGAGCGTCGTCTCGAGGCGATGAAGCAGGCGCCGCAGTCGCGCTCGGGCAGTCTCGCGGGGACTCTCGGGCCACAGCAACGTGGCAACGACGTCGCGTGCAACGGCGCCTTGCGCCTCCGCAAGATAGACCAGCAGCGCAAGACCCTTGCGCAGGCCCAGCTTGATCGGGCGGTCGCCCCCGTGAATCTCCGGCAGCCCGAGCGCCTGAAGCGAGAATCCAGTCATCAAATCACCCGTTGCCCCATCGGAGCCTTCGGGGGACGCGCAGGAGACGCCCCGGTGATAGCAGTCCGGCCTGATCGAACCCGCCCGCAATCGAATGACAATGGGGAAACATTCATGTTCACACGTCTCTGGATCCTGTTCTACGCCATCGCGAGCTATGCCGTCTTTCTCGTGTCGTCTCTCTACGCCATCGGTTTCGTCGGCAATTATCTCGTGCCCAAGTCGATCGACGTCGGCGGCCCGGCGAGCCTGGGCGAAGCCCTCGTGGTCAACCTGCTGCTGCTCGGCCTGTTTGCCGCCCAACATAGCATCATGGCGCGCCCGGCCTTCAAACGATGGTGGGCCGGATTCTTGCCGGTGGCCTGCCAGCGCAGCACCTACGTGCTGCTCTCGAGCCTGATCCTTCTGCTGCTGTTCTGGCAGTGGCGGCCGATCCCGATGCCCATCTGGCGCGTCGACGGCATTGCCGCCGGGTTGCTGATTGGTGTCTACGCGCTCGGCTGGTTGGTCGTGTTCGCCTCGACCTTCATGATCGATCATTTCGACCTGTCCGGCCTGCGCCAGGCTTTCTTCGCACTGCGCGGGGTCGAGGCACCGGGGCAGTCGTTCAGGACGCCGCTCCTCTACAAGATTGTGCGGCACCCGCTCATGCTGGGTTTTCTGCTGGCATTCTGGGCCACGCCGGAGATGACCGCCGGCCATTTGCTGTTCGCGCTCATGACCACCGCCTACATCCTGGTCGGGCTGCAGTTCGAGGAACGGGATTTGATCGCGACATTCGGCACGACCTACCAGCAGTATCGCCAGCGCGTTCCCATGCTGCTGCCGCGCGTTCTCACGCGCCGCCGGGCGGGAGCGCCGCTATGAGAGCGGTGCTGTGCAACGCGTTCACCGGGCCGCAGGACCTGGTGATCGGCGAAATCGAAGAGCCGAAGCCGGCCAGCGACGAGATCCTGATCGATGTGCATGCGGCCTCCGTCAGCTTCATGGACCAGCTGATGGTCTCGGGCCTTTACCAGATGCGACCGCCGACGCCCTTCGTGCCCGGCACGGAAGCAGCCGGTGTCGTTGTCGCGGTCGGCGGAAAAGTCACGAGATTTCGGCCGGGCGATCGCGTGGCGTGCGTGAGCTGGATGGGCGGCTATGCCGAGCGGATGGTCGCCAGGGAATCGAGGAGTGTGCGGTTGGCGGTCGGCGTCTCATTCGAAGCGGCGGCCACGGTCTTGCACAACTACGGCACGGCGCATTACGCCCTGGTCGAGGCGGCACGGGCGCAACAGGGTGAAACGGTGTTCGTCACCGGGGCCGCAGGCGGTGTTGGCCTCGCCGCCGTCGACCTCGCCCGCCATTTGGGCCTGCGCGTCATCGCCGGTGTCGGCTCCGACGACAAGGCAGCCCTGGTGCGAAGTTACGGTGCCTGCGATGTCATCAACTATCGGAGCGAAGACCTGCGCGAGCGGATCAAGTCGACAACCGGTGGAGAAGGCGTCGATATCTGCTTCGACAATGTCGGCGGAAAGGTTTTCGAGCAGATGGCACGGCTGATGAAGTGGGGTGGACGGCTGATACCGATCGGCTTCACCAGTGGCCAGATTCCATCGCTGCCGATGAACCTGCCGCTCTTGAAGAACTATTCCATTGTCGGTGTCTTTGCCGCCGCCTGGGCGGAGAAATTCCCCGAGCAGGCTGTGCGCCTGAACGACATCCTGGCGCAGTTGCTGGCCGAGGGACGGATTCGCCCCCACATCGATCGCGTCCTTCCCCTGGAACAGGTCAAGGAAGCGATGCGCGCCGTGGTCGATCGGACGGTGCAGGGAAGAATCGTCCTCAAGACAAGGTGAAGTGCGCCGGCGGCGGCAAGAGAGGAAGGGATCAATGACATCGATCATCATCGACAGGCGCTACTGCGGTCCTCCCAACTCCGGAAACGGCGGATATGTCTGCGGCCGGCTGGCCCGACACATTCCCGGCGGCGCCGAGGTAACGCTACGCGCACCGCCTCCCCTGGACAGGCCGCTCGATGTCGTGGCGATGGACGACGGGCTGTGGGAGCTTCGCGACAACGCCGCCGTCGTCGCCACCGGACGATCGGCACGTGTCGAACTGGCACGCCTCGAGAAAGCAACTGCTGACGAGGCATGTGCAGCCGAGCGGCTGACGCCGTTCAAGCCACACGAACATCTGCTGCCGACGTGTTTCGTGTGCGGCCCTGCGCGGGCACAGGGGGATGGCCTGCGCATTTTTGCCGGACCGCTGGTGCGTCAACCCCGGAATGCGCCGGCCGTGCTCGCGGCCACCTGGATACCGGATCCTTCCTTGGCGGCGGAGGACGGTTTCGTCGCCCCTGAATTCCTATGGTCGGCGCTCGATTGTCCCACGGGCTACGCGTCGTCTCACGACCCGGAGAGCGGCAGCTTCGAGCGGACGCCGATCCTGCTGGGCCGGATGTCGGCCCGGATCGAGGCGCGGCCGCGCCCGGGAGAACGCTGCGTCGTCACTGCCTGGGCGGCTGGCCGCGACGGCCGCAAACGCTTTGCCGAGGCCGCGGCCTATGGTGAAGCCGGGACGTTGCTGGCCGTCGCCCGAGCGACATGGATTGCGGTTGACCGCCAGGTGCAGCTGGGCCGCGCCTGAATCGTGGGCGGTTGGTTGTTGTCTTCTACCCCGGAACGACGAACCCGTAGCGCAGGTTCGACGGCTCGCGGCCGGCACGCTCGTAGTCCGACTTGATCGCGGCGAAGCGGTCGTCGCGCCAGGCTGCCTTCTTGATCTCGTACTTGTACATTTTGGCCGAATTCTCGCCGAAGATCGCCCGCTTGATCGCGCCGTCGGCGGGGCCGAGCGGCGTAAAACCGAACTTCTTCTGCATATCCTCGGGGATTTCCAGCCGCCGCAGCGCCTCGATTTGCCACTGCGGCGCGCCGGTCCAGACGGCATCGGTGCCCCACACGACGTGATCGACGCCCATGCCCTTGATCAGCATGCCCATCAGGGCGGCGCACAGCCGGGGCTCGGTGACCGTGGTCTGGGCGAAGATCTGGCCCAAGTCGGCGTAGACGTTGCTGACCCCGTACTTGGCCGGGATCTCGGCGAGGTCGCTGGTCCACTCGACTCGGCCGGTCTTCTCGAACTGGGCGTAGCCGTCCTTCGCATTGGCCCCGGCCCCGCCTGTCCACCGGAAGGCCGAGTGGTAGATCACGAAGCGGATCTGCGGCCAGTCCTTGGCCGCCTTCCCGACATCGTCGACTGTCGCGTACTGCGTGAGATGCGGCCAGCGCCGCTCGGTCGACGGCGGGTAAAGACCCTTGTGGACGCAGACGATGTCCTGTCCCGCCTTCAGGATCTTTTCGTAGAAGGGATAGAGAAGCTTCTCGTCGTCCATCCGCCAGGGATGACGCGCCAGGTCCTTGTTGGTGTTGTCGCCGACCGTATAACCCTTCCACGAATCGGGCTTCAGTGTCGCGCTCCAGCGGTCGACGTCGTCGAGCCAGCCCGGCATGCCCGGCTGGAAGATGGCATGCGACAGGCAGCGCTTCGAACCGGCCGCCTTGTTCACCTTCTCGCGCGCCTCGGCCTTCATCTCGTTGGTCAGGAACCAGTCGCGCGGATCCTCCGAGGCCGAGCCGCTGATCAGCGCCACCTTGGTGTCGCTGTCGAGATAGATCTCCTTGAACCAGTTCGGATATTTCAGATCGTCGATGGTCTGGGGCTTGTCGACCAGGGTCGGGTTCCAGCCCGCCTTGCCGACCGCCTCGCGGCCGCGCACGAAACCCTCCAGCCGCGTGTCGTCGCGCAGGAAGTGCGTGTGCACGTCCATGATGAACTGATCTTTTAGCCCGTCGGCGCGCGCCTGGGCGAGATCGACGCTTTTGGCCTCCGCCGGCGAGGCGCCGTAGAGCGGGCCATAGATTTCGTTCATGGCGACGAAGGCGGTGGCCATGCCGGCCGCGGTCTGGAAGAAGCGCCGCCGCGACAGGCCGTTCTTCCCGCCGTAATCGTCGGCCAGCGCGTTCATGCGCGCCTCGACGCTCTTCTGTCGCTCGGTCTGCGGGATCGGCAGGAACTCGTCGCTCGAAACGACCTGGGTCGGTACCGGCGTCGGACTGCCGGCCAGGCGGGCCGGCACCAATCCTGCATGTTCGTCGTCGCTCAACAGTCCCATGGCTTGTCTCCGTGCATCGGGAGCTGGCTAGGCTTCACTTTCCTTTCGGCGTGGCGGCGACGCCCGGCGCGTGATTGAGGATCGACCGCGTGAGGCCGCCATCGACCACCAGCGACTGGCCGGTGATGTAGCTCGCCTCCGGGCTCAGCAGGAATGCAACAGCGTCGGCAATGTCGCCCGGCTTGGCGACGCGGCCGAGCGGCACCAGCCTAGCGCGGCCGCGTGCCAGCCTGGGCTGGGTGTAGATCGCGTCGGTCATCGAGGTATGGACGAAGCCGGGACACACCGAATTGGCGCGGATGCCGTCGGGAGCCCACTCCATCGCCATCATCTCGGTCAGCATGATCAACGCGGCCTTGGCCGGGCTGTAGGCGCCGGTCGGCAGTTGCGGCATGACGCCGGACATCGACGACATCATCACGATGGCGCCCTTCGACTTGCGAAGATGGGGGTGCGCTGCCTTGGCGAGCAGCCAATTGGCCCGAAGGTTGATGTCGAAGATGCGATCCCAGGTGGCCACGTCGAGGTCGACCAGCTTGGCCGGGGCGGCAATGCCGGCGTTGCCGACGATGCCACTGATGCCGCCCATCGCCTTCGCCGCGGCGGCGATCACCCGGGCGGGATCGTTGGGTCTGGCCATGTCGGCCCGCAGCGTGTGGACCTTGCAACCCGATGTCCGGAGGTTGGCCGCCAGCGCGTCAAGTTCGTCGAGATAGGCAACGTCACAGAGGGTCAGCGCCTCGGCGCCGTCGGCCGCGAGTTTCAGGGCCGTCGCCCGACCGATCCCCCGGCTCGCGCCCGTGATGACGACCCGCATGGCATCTCCCTGTTCCTCAGGCAGATGGTGGCACGGTTCCGGGCCTGGGGTCGATGGGCAGCAGGCGATCGAGGCCGATCAACTGCTCGTAGAGGACGGCCGCCTGCAATAGGGCGGCCTCGCCCCGGGGCTTGCCGACCAGCTGGAGGCCGACGGGCCGGCCGTACTGATCGAAGCCGCAGGGCACAGCAATGGCCGGGCAGCCCGTCACGGTGATGGCCGAGTTGAGGGTCGAGCCCGCCATGTAGTTCTCGAGCTTCTTGCCAGCGATGGTGGCCGGTGCGCGCAGATTGACGTCGAAAGCCGCGGTCGGTGCGCCCGGCGTCACGAACAGGTCATAGGTCTGGAAGAACGCCCCCATGCGCCGGTACAACGCCGCCCGCTCGCGTTCGGCCCAGGCCAGCCGGCTCGCGGTCTGCGCCAGGCCGAGTTCGGTGTTCCAGATGATGTCGGGCTTGATCTTGTCGCGGTGCTGCTCGATCTGCTGTTCGCGGTCGACGACGAACTGCTGGCTGCGCAGCGCCATGAACACATCGTCGACCGGCCCGAATTCGGGCGAGGCTTCTTCGACGATGCAGCCCAGCTCCTCGAAGCGTTGCGCCATCCTGGCGCAGATCTCGCGGATCTCGCGATCGAGCTCGAACCTGCCGCCGAAATCGATGCTGAAGGCCACACGTTTCGGCGCCACCGGCCTGGCGACGGCGGCGCTGAACGACACGGCAGGCGCATCGAAGGTCATGGGGTCCTGCGCGCAGAAGCCGGCCATGGCGTCGAGGAACAGCGCCAGGTCGGCGACATTGCGCGCCATCGGCCCCTGCACCGACTGCGGTGAATAGAGGTTGTTCGAGGTACCGCGCGTCACGCGGCCGGGCGACGGCCGGATGCCGACCGTCGAGCAGTAGGTGCCGGGACGGCGCAGCGAGCCGCCATGGTCGGAACCGTGCGCCAGCCAGACTTCGCCAGTCGCCACGGAGACGGAGCCGCCGCCGGTCGACCCACCGCAGGTGAGCGAGGTGTTCCAGGGATTGCGTGTGCGCCCAAACACCTCGTTGAAGGTGCTGCCGCCGGCGCCGAACTCCGGCGTGTTGGATTTTCCGACGACGAGGCCGCCCTTGCGCTCGATGCGCTCGACCAGCGGATGCGACTTGGCCGGCACATGATCGGCGAAGATCGGCGAGCCGTAGGTGGTGCGCACGCCGCCGACATCCGTCAGGTCCTTGATCGAGACCGGCAGGCCGGCCAGCCAGCCTGCTTCGCCAGAGGCTTCGCAGGCTTCACCGCCTGCCATGATTCGCTTGGCGTGATCGCGGGCGCGATCGAGGCACAAAGTAGGAAGCGCATTCACGTCGGGTTCGACCGCCGCGATGCGCTTCGCCGAGGCCTCGATCAGGTCGAGCGGGGAGATCTCGCGTTTCTTCAGCCGCGTCACCGCCTCGACCGCCGTCATCTTCCAGAGATCGTCGCTCATTTCGCCCATCCGTTTTGGCAAACCATGTTTGCCGGACATGAAACTTTTGCATATGTGACACTGAGGTCGAGGAAACACCAGAATGACGCCGTATCAGAATCGCCCACCTCCCCATTCAATTGGGGTGGTGTCCGCGAAGGGGACGGTGGGGTCAGAGCCGCGCGTAAGTGCTTCGAAGATCGTCTCCAGGACCCCTTCGGTTTCGCTCAGCACTTCGCCGTTCCAGAAGCGCAGAACGCGAAATCCTGCGGATCTCAGAAAATGGTCTCGCCGCGCGTCATAGGACATCTGATTGGCATGCTGGCTACCGTCCAATTCGACGACGACTGCGCCGTCGAG
>JAUXRT010000124.1 GCA_030681635.1 Reyranella sp. | reverse complement strand
GCCGACGAGAAACCAAGGTCGCCGCAGAAGGCCACCATGTGCACGAACGGCACGGCCATTGCGGTGCAGCAGCAGAAGCCCGCCGCCGAGAGCACGACCATGATCGAGCGCGACGACATCGGCAGGGCGGAGTGATCTTCGGGCGGTCGCGCCGCCTTGCTGCGCGTCGCCATCGGCGAGGGCCTGATGTAGAAGGCGCAGAGGAAGATCAGCACGCCCGCTGTGACGCCGTAGATCACCAGCGTCTCGCGCCAGCCGACCTCGGGCACCAGCCAGCGGTAGATCTGCGGCCAGACGAAGCCCGAGATCGCGGGCCCCACCGAGATGAGAGATACCGCCGTGCTGCGGCGCCGGTCGAACCAGCCCTGGATGTTGTTCATGGCCGGCGTGAAAGTGGCCGAATTGCCGAGGAAGCCCAGCGGAATGGCATAGCCCAGGTAGAGCGCCAGGACGTCGCCGCTGCTCGCCAGCCAGCCGCCGGCCAGGATCGAGACGCCGGCAATAAACAACGGCACGCGCGGGCTGGTGCGATCGGCCAGCCAGCCCATGAAGACGCCGCCGACGCCCATCGCGAAGAAGCCCACCATGTAGGCGAACGACGGCACGGCACGGCGGTCGCCGAACTCGGCGGCCATCTCCTTGAGCGCAACCACCGGCAGGTAGAGAGCGCCGCCGCCCAACGTGATGCAAAGCATCGAGACGAACGCCAGCCGCCAGGCGTAGGCGCTGTCTACTCCCGGATGATGGCCCGGATGGGGGACGACAGCGGTCATTCGCGCGCGAGGGCCGCGTCGGCGGCGGCCTTGGCGTCGAGCACCTGGTCGTCGTCCATCAGCACGGTCACCTTGCGCAGCTTGCCGGTGAAGGCGAACGGCGCCTCGTAATGCGACACCGGGCTCGAGCGGTCGCGGCCGATGTCGAGACCCGACCAGGAGATGAAGCTGACGAAGCCGTTCTGGGTGTCGAAGCCGCCCACGGCTTCGCCGTCGATCAGCAGGGTGGCGACGTTGCGGCCCTGGTTGCGGCGCATGCGCACGCCGAGACGTCGATTGCCGGCCGGCACCGGCCGGTCGGAGACGATCAGGTGATGCTCGCCGCCGATGTTCATGTCGTAGGCGAGCTTGCCGTCCTTGATGTAGAGCGAATAGCCGGTCGTGGCGTCGCCGTGGGCGATCAGCACGCCCTCGGTTTCCGGCCCGTCGACACGCGCGTCGGCCTCGATCGTATAGGTGCGATTGCGCACGTCGGGCGCGACATCGGTCGGCACATGGCCCATGCCGGCGTGGAACACGAAGCGGTTGCGCGGCCCGTGGAAGCGTTTGGCATTGTCGGCGAAGCGCGGCGCGAAGCGGTCGTCGAGCGGCAGCACGTTGCTCTTCTCGGCCTGACGCCACCATTCCTCGACCATCGCCGCCAACCGCTCGGGCTCGCGCTCGGCCAGGTCGTCGACCTCGTTGAAATCCTTGTCGAGATGGTAGAGTTCCCACTTGTCGCTGGCGAAGTCGCTGCCCGGCGGATGGAAGGAGACGGCCTTCCAGCCGCCCTGCACCAGGCCGCGATGACCGAACATCTCGAAATATTGCGGCTTGGACTTGGACTTCGCCTTCCGGTTCTTCAGGCTCCTGGCAAAGCTCGTGCCCTCGATCGGCATCTGTTTGACGCCATTGATCGCCTTGGGCGGCTTTACGCCGACGATATCCAGCAAGGTCGGCGCGAGATCGCTGGCGTGACAGAACTGGTGGCGCAGCTCGCCCTTGGCGGCGATGCCCTTGGTCCACGCCATCACCAGCGGATCGCGGATGCCGCCGCCATGCGTGTTCTGCTTATAACGGCGGAGCGGCGTGTTGGCGGCCATGCCCCAGCCGAGCGGGAAGTTGGAGTGCGTGTCGGGACCGCCGATGTCGCCGATGCGCGCGATCTTCTCCTCCATCGGCTCGCGGCGGAGATTGTAGGGGCCCATGGCGTTGACCAGGCCGAAGGGTCCGCCTTCCTGGCTGGCGCCATTGTCGGACATGACGATGACCAGCGTGTCGTCGAGCTGGCCGGCCTTTTCGAGGAACTTCACCAGACGCGCGATGTGCTGGTCGGCGTGGTCGAGCATGGCGGCATAGGCCGCCTGCAGGCGCGAGAACAGCCGCTTCTCGCCGTCGGGCACCTCGGCCCACGGCCGCACCGCGTCGTTGCGCGGCGGCAGGCGCGTGCCTTTGGGCACGATGCCGAGCGCGATCTGACGGGCGAGCCGCTTCTCGCGCTCGACATCCCAGCCCTCGGCGAAGATGGCGTCGTACTTGTCGATGAGATCGAACGGCGCCTGGTGCGGCGCATGGCAGGCGCCAAGGGCCAGCCACATCAGCCACGGCGTCTCTTCATTGTCGCCGACATGATCGGCGAGATAGCGGATGCCCTGGTCGACCAGATCGGACGTGAGGTGATAGCCCGTCGCGAAGGTGCCCGGCGGATCGACCGGTGTGTTGTCGCGCACCAGTTCGGGCGCGTACTGGTCGGTCTCGGCGTCCATGAAGCCGTAGTAGCGGTCGAAGCCGCGGCCGAGAGGCCAGCCGTCGAACGGGCCTGTCGCGCCCGATTCGGTGAGCGGCGTCACGTGCCACTTGCCCAGCATGTAGTTGCGATAACCATGCGGGCGCAGCATCTCGGCGATGGTGCCGGCTTCCTTCGAGATCTTGCCGCGATAGCCGGGATAGCCTGAGTCGAAATTGGCGAGACAGCCGACGCCGACCGAGTGATGGTTGCGTCCCGTCAGAAGGGCCGCACGGGTGGTCGAGCACATGGCCGTCGTATGGAAGCCGGTGTAGCGCAGGCCGCGGCCGGCGAGGGCATCGATGGTGGGGGTGGCGATCGGCGAGCCGTAGCAGCCGAGGTCGGAGAAGCCGACATCGTCGAACAGGATGACCAGGATGTTGGGCGCGCCTTTCGGCCGCTTCGGCACCTCCGGCCAATGCGGCTCGGAATCCTTTACAGTCTGGCCAATTTTGCCCGTCATGCGTTTCCCTTTTTGTTAAAACAGTTGTCCGACACTTGGCCCACTGGATCAACCTTGTCGCAATTCATGGCCCGGGTTAGGGAAAGTCATGGCTCAGTTCACCTCCGATGGGCTCTCGCTGGCCTATGACGAATTCGGTCCCGCCGACGCCCGGAAGGCGATCGTGCTGGTGCATGGCTTTTCCGCCAACCGGTACGAGAACTGGAAGCGCATGGGCTGGTACGACGCCATCGCGTCCAAGGGCCTGCGCGGCTTCGCCCTCGACAACCGCGGCCATGGCGAAAGCGACAAGCCGCACGATCCCGCCAGGTACGACCGCGACGCGATGGCGCGCGATGTCTTTGCCCTGATGGACCATGCCGGCGTCGAGCGCGCGCATCTGCTGGGCTTCTCCATGGGTTCGCACATCTCGCTGACGGCCGCCCTCGTCGATGGCGGCCGCATCGACCATCTCGTGGTGGCCGGTGTCGGCGCCCGGATGTTCGATCCGCCGCGCGAGGAAGGCGCGATGGCCGAGGCCATGGAAGCGGACTCACCTGACTCGATCAGCGATCCGATGCTGAAGAGTTTTAGGCACTTCGCCGACGAACAGAAGGAAGACCGCCTCGCGCTGGCCGCCTGCTCGCGCGGCGCCCGCGTGCCGCTTACGCGCGATTCACTGATGGCGATCCGCCGGCCGACGCTGGTCGTGGCCGGCGCGCGCGACCAGCTCGCCGGGCTGCCGCAGGGACTGGCCGACGCCATTCCCGGCGCCAAAGCGGCGACGCTGCCGGGCTGCGATCACTTCTCGTGCATCGGCCATCCGCTGTTCAAGGCCAGCGTGTTCGACTTCTTCGACGGCTGGCTGGAATAGCCGCCATGGTGAAGAGTGGGGCACGGGTTTCGTTCAAGACCATCCGGGCGCGGGCCGCCAAGCGCAAGGGCGGCGAGAAGGTGCTGGCCTCGCTGCTGCCGAAGAAACGCAACAACAAGGACCTCGCCAAGCTCGGCGACGATCGCGTGCTGGCCGAGATGACGCGGCGCGTCTTTTCGGCGGGCTTCGTGTGGAGCGTGATCGACCAGAAATGGCCGGGCTTCGAGGAAGCGTTCCTGAGCTTCAACCCCAAGCGGTTGCTGTTCCAGCCTGCCGAGTTCTGGCACGGGCTCGCGTCGGACAAGCGAATCGTGCGCAATCCGCAGAAGATCAAGTCGGTGCGCGAGAACGCCAGGTTCGTGAGCGACATCGCGGCCGAGCACGGCAGCTTCGGCAAGTTCCTCGCCGCCTGGCCCGCCGACGACCAGATCGGGCTGATGGCGGTTCTCGCCAAGCGCGGCTCCCGGCTGGGCGGCAACAGCTGCCAGTATCTGCTGCGCTTCCTTGGCCGCGACTCCTTCATCCTGACCAACGACCTGATGCTCTGCCTGCGCGATTCGGGCGTGCCGATCAGCGAGAAAGGCACGTCGAAGAAAGATTTCGGGTTGGCGC
This sequence comes from Reyranella sp., assembly GCA_030681635.1. Classification (GTDB taxonomy): domain Bacteria; phylum Pseudomonadota; class Alphaproteobacteria; order Reyranellales; family Reyranellaceae; genus Reyranella. Next base: position 1,051 of record JAUXRT010000124.1, on the reverse strand, counting down.
AGGCGCAGATCAACGCATGGGCCAAGGAGACCGGCCTGCCGCTCACCCACATCTCGCGCATCTGCTCGATGTCGATCGGCGAGAACCACGACGCCGCGCGACTGAAGGAGGTCATGCAGACATGACCGACGTCCTGCTGATCAATCCCAACACGACGGCCTCGATCACCGACCTGGTGCTGAAGACCGCCAAGAGCTTCGCCCGGCCGGATACGAAACTGCGCGCGCTGACCGGCAGCTTCGGGCCGCGCTACATCGCCTCGCGCGCGGCCTATGCCATTGCAGGCCATGCCGCACTCGACGCCCTGGCGAACGACAAGGGGCCCAAGGACGCCGTCGTGCTGGCCTGTTTCGGCGATCCCGGTCTCGCGGCGCTGAAGGAAGTGAGTCCCGTGCCGGTGGTCGGCATGGCTGATGCGTCGATCCTGCAGGCCTGCGCGATGGGCAACCGCTTTTCGATCGTGACCGGCGGCGAGCGCTGGCAGTCGATGCTCGAGGAATTCGTGGCGAGCCGCGGCCTCTCCTTGCGCCTGGCCTCCGTGCGCACCGTGGCGCCGACCGGCGCCGACATCGCGCGCAACCCCAAGGCCGCGATGGCGCTGCTGGCAAAAGGCTGCACGGCCTGCGTCCGAGAGGACGGCGCCGACGTGGTCATCCTGGGCGGTGCCGGGCTCGCGGGCCTCGCCGCCAAGCTGAAGACCATGGTCGATGCCCCTCTTCTCGATGGGGTTGCTTGCGCGATCTCCATGGCCGAAGGGCTGGCGCGCCAGAAACCGATCAAGGCAAGCAGCGGCGCGCTCGCCCGACCGGCGCCCGTGCCGAGCATCAACCTCTCCAAGGACCTCGCAAAGCTGCTCGGATAATCCTAGGCTCCCGGCCATGCGATTGGTCAGTTTTCGCCATGCGGGCGCGCTCAAATTCGGCGCCGCCGTGGACGGCGGTATCGTCGATTTGTCGGAGCGTACAGGTGGACGCTGGCCCGGTCTCCGCGCCGCGATCGCCGGCAAGGCGCTGGCCGAACTGGCCGCGGCTGCCAAGGGCGTGGCGGCTGA
>JAUXRT010000123.1 GCA_030681635.1 Reyranella sp. | reverse complement strand
GTCATCAACCACCTGGTCGCCCGCTCCGACTATTCGACCGTGCAGGACCGGCTGATCGACGCGCTGGGCAAGGTCAAGGGCGCCTATTCCCTGCTGCTGCTGACCAACGAGGCGCTGATCGGCGTGCGCGATCCGCTGGGTGTGCGGCCGCTAGTCCTGTGCAAGCTCGAGGATTCCTGGATCCTGACCTCGGAGAGCTGCGCGCTGGACATCCTCGGCGCCCGCTTCGAGCGCGACGTCGAGCCCGGCGAGATCGTCATCATCGACGGCAACGGCCCGCGCTCGATCAAGCCCTTCACCAAGCAGCCCAGGCGCTTCTGCGTCTTCGAGCACATCTATTTCGCCCGTCCCGACTCACGCCTAGAAGGCGTCGGCGTCTACGAGGCGCGCAAGCGCATCGGCATGGAACTGGCCAAGGAAAGCCCCGTTCCGGCCGATGTCGTCGTCCCCGTGCCCGACTCCGGCGTGCCGGCGGCGATCGGCTACGCCCAGGGATCCGGCCTGCCGGTCGAGCTGGGCATCATCCGCAACCACTATGTCGGCCGCACCTTCATCGAGCCGGCCGATCACATCCGCCATCTCGGCGTGCGTCTCAAGCACAACGCCAATCGCGCCCTGATCGAGGGCAAGCGCGTCATCCTGGTCGACGATTCGATCGTGCGCGGCACGACCTCGAAGAAGATCGTCGAGATGGTGAAGCAGGCCGGCGCCCGCGAAGTCCACATGCGCATCGCAGCACCTCCGACCACCCACTCGTGCTTCTACGGCATCGACACGCCCGAGCGCGACAAGCTGCTGGCCTCGCACTACGACGTCGCCGGCATGGCCAAGTTCATCGGCGTCGATTCGCTGGCCTTCAAATCGATCGATGGCCTCTACCGCGCCATGGGCATGCCCGGCGGCCGCGACCCCGCCCAGCCGGCGTTCTGCGACGCCTGCTTCACCGGCGACTATCCGATCCCGCTCGACGACCAGATCGGCATCGAAGACCGCCAGCTCTCCTTCCTCGCCGAAACCGCCTGAGTTCACGGTCATGACAGAAGCTCCCGCTGGCCGTCTCGCCGGCCGCCTTGCGCTGATCACCGGCGCCTCGCGCGGCCTCGGCGCCGCCGCGGCACTGGCCTTTGCCCGGGAAGGCGCGCACTGCGTGCTGGTCGCCCGCACCGTGGGCGGGCTGGAAGCGCTCGACGACAGGATCAAGGCGCTGGGCGGCCAGGCCACGCTGGTGCCGCTCGACGTCACCGACAGCCCCGGCATCGACCGCCTGGGCGCGGCGCTGCATGAGCGCTTCGGCCGGGTCGACGTGCTGCTGGGCAACGCCGGCGTGCTGGGCGGGCTGTCGCCGATCGGCCATATCGATCCCAAGCTCTTCGAGCAGGTGATGGCGGTGAACGTCACCGCCAACTGGCGGCTGATCCGCTCGATCGATCCCCTGCTGCGCGCCTCGGACACCGGACGCGCCATCTTCGTGACCTCGGGCATCTCGCGCCAAGTCGTGCCCTACTGGAGCGCCTACGCCGCCAGCAAGGCCGCCCTCGACATGATGGTCGGCGTCTACGCCGCTGAAATCGCCCACACCAATGTGCGGGCCAATCTCTACAATCCCGGCCCGATGCCCACCGCCCTGCGCAGCCAGGCGTTCCCTGGCGAGGACCAGTCGACCTTGCCACCGCTGGAGGCCCATGCCGAGGCGTTGATTGGCCTCGCGATGCCCTCCTGCACCTTGAACGGCGCGTGGGTGGCCGGCGACGAGGCGCTGAAGCGCTAAGCGGGCCATTTTCTGGCACACCTCGTTGTGCCACGCCGTGTCCAGCAACCTGTGCCGAAAACCGGCCTCAACTCCTTGATCCGGCTGCCCAATCGCCCCCTGACGATCTGTGCCACCGACGCCGGCCCCTTCGCGTGATGAGTGTCTGAAAAATCGCCACCGGATCGCGCCGGGGGCGGGCCAGCAATCTGCAACTTCATGTCGTCAGTGAGCGATCGTCGTCGAGTGGATCTGAACGACGACCGGATAGCCTTCGAAGCTTCTGGGGACCTTCTGCAGCATCCAGGCGTGCCGCTGCCCGACGCGGACGACGATGGTTTCCGTGCCCTCCACCTCCCAAGCCGAGATGGAGCCGGCCCATTCCGGAAGCTTCAACTTCTCCCTGAGGAGACTGGCTGCATCGTCGGAGTCCACGAGCGTCAGCTCGGCATCCGGTGCGGCGCGTAGAGGATGATCGCCGCGCCGATCAGGCAGACGACCGCGCCGATCACGTCCCAGCGGTCCGGACGCGCATTCTCCACTGCCCACAGCCAGCCGAGCGAGGCCACGATGTAGATGCCGCCATAGGCCGCGTAGGCACGTCCAGCGGCGTCGACTTCCACCAGGGTCAGCAGCCAGGCAAACAGCGCAAGCGACACCATGCCCGGCACGATCCACCAGATCGAGGCGCCCAGCCGCAGCCAGGCCCAGAAGGCGAAGCATCCGGCAATCTCGGCCAGAGCGGCACCGGCATAGACGACGATCGACTTCATCCCGCCTTCTCCCGCGCAGGAATTTTAGCGCTGCGGCTTGGCCCGTGAAGCGAAGGGGTTGTCGGGCTTGCGCATGGTGACGCGGATCGGCACCCCCGGCATGCTGAAATCGTCGCGCAGGCGGTTCATCAGGAAGCGCAAATAGTCGTCACCCAGCTCTTCGGGCTGACTGACCGAGATCATGTAGGTCGGCGGCCGGATCTTGGTCTGCGTCATGAAGCGCAGCCGAATGCGCCGGCCCTTGGCGAGCGGCGGCGGATGCAGCGTCTCCATCTCGCGCAGCCAGCGATTGAGGATCGGCGTGGTGATCCGCTTGTTCCAGATATCGTAGGTCTCGAACACCTTGGGCATCAGCCGTTCGACGCCGCGTCCGGTCAGCGCCGAGAAGCCCACGATCGGCACGTCCTTGACCTGGGCGAACGAGGCTTCGAGCCGGTCGCGCAGCTTCTTCCACGCCTTGGTCGACTTGGCCTGGTCGTCGGCCAGCAGGTCGGTCTTGTTGACGGCGATCACCAGCGCCCGGCCTTCCTCGATCACGCGGCCGGCGACGGCGAGATCCTGCTTCTCCAGCATGTCGGCGGCATCGAGCACCACCACCACGACGTCGGCCAGGCGAATGGCGTCGAGCGTATCGGCGACGGAGGCAGATTCCAGGCGCTTGTCGATGCGGCTGCGCCGGCGCATGCCGGCGGTGTCGACCAGGCGGATGGCGCGACCGCGCCACTGCCATTCGACGCGAATGGCGTCGCGCGTGATGCCGGCCTCGGGTCCGGTGAGCACGCGCTCCTCGCCGACCAGGCGGTTGAGCAACGTCGATTTGCCGAC
>JAUXRT010000113.1 GCA_030681635.1 Reyranella sp. | reverse complement strand
CAGCATCAGGTGGAAGGTGTTGCCCAGCACGATCTCGGCGCCGGTTTCGGCGACGGACTGCGGCAGCATCGCCTTCACCGTGCCCGCGGTGCCAACCGGCATGAAGGCCGGCGTCTCGACTGTGCCATGCGCCGTGGCGATGCGGCCGCGGCGCGCCAGGCCGTCGCTGGCCAAAAGTTCGAAGGAAAGACTCATCGGCGCAACAAACAACAATCGCCGTAGGAATAGAAGCGGTATCGTTCGCCGACGGCGTGCGCATAGGCGGCCTGCATGCGTTCCAGTCCGGCGAAGGCCGAGACCAGCATGAACAGCGTCGAGCGCGGCAGGTGGAAGTTGGTGAGCAGCAGGTCGACGACGCGGAAGCCGAAGCCGGGCGTGATGAAGATGTCGGTTTCGCCGGTCCATGCCTTCAGCGCCCCGTCATGGCGGCGCCCCACCGATTCGAGCAGCCTGAGCGACGTCGTGCCGATCGAGACGATCCGCCCGCCGGCAGCCCGTGTCGTCTCGATGGCGCGCGCGGTCGCTTCGGGCACCTCGCCCCACTCGGCATGCATAATGTGGGCGTCGGTATCCTCGACCCGCACCGGCTGGAAGGTGCCGGCGCCGACATGCAGCGTGACGCCTGACGTGGCGATGCCGGCCTCGGCCAAGGCAGCCATGAGGGCCGGTGTGAAGTGAAGTCCGGCGGTGGGGGCAGCGACAGAGCCGTCATGCTTGGCGAACAGGGTTTGATAGTCGGAACGGTCCCGTGCGTCGGCGGTGCCGCCGCGGATGTAAGGGGGCAGAGGTACCGCGCCGCCTTGCTCCAGGGCTGTGAGAAACGCGTGACCAGTCCGCTCGAACGCCAGCACGACCGAGCCGTCTTCGTTCTTGGCCTCGACTGTGGCACCCAGGCCGCCCGCGAAGGCGAGGCCGTCACCGGGCTTCAACCGCTTGGTGGGACGCGCGAAGGAGAGCCAGTGGCCGGCGCCGAGGTCGCGGATCAGCAGCGCCTCGACCTTGCCGCCGCCGCGCCGTGTGCCGATCAGCCGTGCCGGGATCACCTTGGTGTCGTTGAAGACCAGCAGGTCGCCCCGGCGCAGCAGCCCGGGCAGATCGCTCACGCCGCGGTCGTGGAGGCCATCCGGTGCAACGTCGAGCAGTCGCGCCGAATCCCTCGGCGAGACGGGCCGTTGGGCGATGAGATCCTGCGGAAGCTCGAAATCGAAGAGATCGACACGCATCGGCGTCAGGCTGTGCCGGTGTCCATCATCTCGCTTTCGGAATCGTCGGCCGGCGGCTGGCTATTGGCATCGACCAAGGTCACGAAACGGTGCACGCCGTCCGTCACCACGCGCTTCACCCGGGCGCGGGTTTCCAGGCAGTGCAGATGCGCCAGGGTCTCGCCGAAGGCGAAGACGATCTGGTTGTTGTCGAGGTGACGCGGGAACAGCACCGGCACCATGTCCCAGCCGGTGGCGCCCTTGGTCCCCGTCTGCGTAATGGCGGCGGCCATCTCGTTCAGTCGAGCGTCATGGTGGGCCACGAGCTGGTCGAGCCTGGTGTGCAGGCCGATGAACGGGAAGCCGTGGCTCGGCAGCACCAGCGCGTCGGCCGGCAGGCGGCGGAAGCGCGAGAAGCCGTCCAGGAACCAGGTCAGCGCATCGGCCAGCGGCTCGTTCGGCCAGACACCGACGTTGGTGCTGATCTTGGGCAACACCTGGTCGCCCGCGATCATGACGTTGAGCTCGGGGCACCACAGCGAGGCATGCTCGGGCGCATGGCCGCGGCCCACGATGACGTCCCAGCGATGGCCGCCGATGGTGATGGGATGGGCGTGGATCATGCGCTGAAACGCGGTCGGCAGCGGCGCCACGCCCTTGGCGTACCCGCCCTTGTGACGGTGGAAATTGGCAATGCGGTCGGGCGGCACGCCATTGCGCACGACATGGGCGGCGCGCGTCTCCTCGCTCTCGACGAAGTCGTTGCGCACGGCCTGCGCGCTCATGTACTCGCCCAAGGTCATCCAGAGCGGCGCGTTCCACTTCTCGCACAGCCAGCCGGCCAGCCCGACATGGTCGGGATGCAGGTGGGTGGCGATCACGCGCGTCACCGGCTTGCCGTTGAGCTTCTCGGCGAAGATCTTCTCCCAGAGGTCGCGCGTGTCCTGCGAATTGATGCCGGTGTCGACGATGGTCCAGCCGTCCTTCTCCTCGATCAGCCACAGGTTGATGTGGTTGAGCTGGAAGGGCAGCGGCATGCGCAGCCAGTAGATGCCGGGGGCGACGTTCTTGATGTCGCCGGGCTCCGGCACGTCGCCGCAGGGAAAGCGCAGTTGCGCCAGGAGACGCTGGGACTCGGAGATCATGTCGGGCATGACCCCAACTTAGCGGTCGCGACCCCGGGGTGTCACGGCTTCCGGCCGACTGCCCGCCATGCGATATCGCGCCGGCAAAAGCCCTCCGGCCAGTCGATCAGGTCGACCGCCTTGTAGGCCTGCGCCCGGGCTTCCTCGACGGTGGGCGCCATGGCGGTGACGTTCAGCACCCGCCCGCCGTTGGCGAGGATGCGGCTACCATCGGCTTTCGTGCCGGCATGGAAGATTTCGACGCCCTCGACCTTGGCGGCCTTGTCGAGCCCACGAATCTCGCTGCCTCTCGGATAGGAATCGGGATAGCCCTTGGTCGCCAGGATGACGGTGAGCGCCACCTGCTCGGACCAGCGCAGGTCGAGATGATTTAGGCCGCCGTCGGCACAGGCGATCAGCGCCGGCAGCAGGTCTGATTTCAGGCGCATGACCAGCACCTGGGTCTCAGGATCGCCGAAGCGGCAGTTGAATTCGACCAGCCGCGGGCCCTTGGAGTCGATCATGACGCCGACATAGAGCACGCCCTTGAACGGCGTGCCGGCCTTGGCCATCGCCCGCACGGTCGGCAGCACGATCTCGTCCATCGTGCGCTTCTGCATGGCGGCGTCGAAGATCGGCGTCGGCGAATAGGCGCCCATGCCGCCGGTGTTCGGGCCCTTGTCGCCGTCGAAGGCACGCTTGTGGTCCTGGGCGCCCACCATCGGCAGCACGTGCTTGCCGTCGCAGAGTGCGAAGAAGCTCGCTTCCTCGCCCTGCATGAATTCCTCGATCACGACCGAGGCGCCGGCCGCACCGAAGCGGTTGCCCGACAGCATGTCGCGCACCGCCTCGATCGCCTGGTCGACCGTCTCGGCCACGATCACGCCCTTGCCGGCGGCGAGCCCGTCGGCCTTCACCACGATCGGCGCACCTTGCGAACGGATATAGGCCTCGGCCTTGGCCACGTCGGTGAAGTTCTCCGACGCCGAGGTGGGAATGTTGTTCTCTTTACAGATCGCCTTGGTGAAGCTCTTGGACCCTTCGAGCCGGGCCGCCGCCTTGGACGGGCCGAACACTTTCAGGCCTGCTGCCGCAAAGCCGTCGGCCATGCCGGCGACCAGCGGCGCATCGGGGCCGATCACCACGAAATCGATGTTCAGGCGCTGGGCCAGCGCCACCTGGCCGGGGATATCTTCGGCGCCGACGTCGATGCATTCGGCGACCTGGGCGATGCCGGCATTGCCGGGGGCGCAGAACAGCTTTGTACACAGCGGCGAGGCCGAGATGGCCCAGCACAGCGCATGTTCGCGGCCGCCGCCGCCCACCACGAGGATTCGCATGGCGAGGCTTTGACCACAGTTTGCGCCGTGGGCACAAGCGGCTAGGCTGCCGCCGCCCATGGAAAACTTCGATCCCCCGGACGTTCCCGCCGGCGCCGTCAGCAACGTCCCGGAATTCTCGGTCTCCGAGCTCTCCTTCGCGCTGAAGCGCGAGATCGAGACGGCCTTCCCGCGCGTGCGGGTGCGCGGCGAGATCAGCCAGCCGTCGTTCCCTCGTTCCGGCCACTGCTATTTCCGCCTGAAGGACGAGAATGCCGTGATCGACGGCGTCGCCTGGAAAGGCACGATCCCGCGGCTCGGCATCAAGATCGAGGAGGGGCTGGAGGTCATCGCCACCGGCCGCCTCACCACCTTCCCGCGCTCGTCCAAATACCAGATCGTCATCGAGCAGATCGAACCGGCAGGCGCCGGCGCGCTGATGGCGCTGCTCGAAGAGCGCCGCAGAAAGCTCGCCGGCGAGGGGCTGTTTGCCGCTGATCGGAAGCGCGAACTGCCCTATCTGCCGCGCACCATCGGCGTCATCACTTCCCCCCCCGGTGCCGTGATCCGCGACATCCTCCACCGCATCGCCGACCGCTTCCCGTCGCACGTGCTGGTCTGGCCGGTGCGGGTACAGGGCGACACCTCGGCCGCAGAAG
>JAUXRT010000110.1 GCA_030681635.1 Reyranella sp. | reverse complement strand
TGACTTCCATGTGCCCGCTGGTAATGGGATCGAACGTGCCCGGATAGACCCCGGTGCGTTCTGAGGCCATGTCTCCCCCTTGTGCGCCAGATGCGGCGGCGGAGTCTTAGCGACACGGGCGGCCCTTATCCACCGTTTGTTTCGGAATGGCTCTCGCCATTGCCGTTGCCGTTACCGGCATCGTCCTCGCCGATCCGAACCGCCGACACGACGCGCTCGCCATCGCTTACACTGACGATGCGGACGCCGCGTGTCGCCCGTCCTGCGATGCGGATTCCGTCGACCGGACAACGGATCAACGTGCCGCCGTCGGTGACCAGCATGATCTGGTCGCTGTCGAGCACCGGGAAGGCCGCCACGATCTCGCCGCCCTTGGCGAGGTTCATCAGCTCCACACCCTTGCCGCCACGACCGGTCACCCGGTACTCATAGGCCGACGTCCGCTTGCCGAAGCCCGATGAGGCGACGGTGAGCACAAACTCTTCCTTGGCCTGGAGTTCCGCAAAGCGCTCCGGCGACAGCGTCGTCGCGGGCGCCGCGGCATCGTCGGGAGCCGCGGTTTCCTCTTCGGCATTCTCGGTGGCATTCTCCGCGGCGTTCTCGGCCTGACGCAGCGCCCTGGACTGGCGCAGGTAGGCGTCGCGATCCTCGGTCGGAATGCCCTTGCCACTGTCGAACAGCGACATCGAGATCACCTCGTCGCCTTCGGCAAGCGCGATACCACGCACGCCCGTCGAAGCGCGGCTCTGGAACACGCGCACCGTTGCGACCGGGAAGCGCATCGACCGGCCCTGGCGTGTCGCCAGCAGCACATCCTGCTCTTCGCCGCAGACGCTGACGCCGATCAGGCGATCGCCGGCGTCGTCGCCCTCGAATTTCATGGCGATCTTGCCGCTCTGGTTGACGCTGACAAAATCGCTGAGCTCGTTGCGCCGCACCCCGCCCCGCGCGGTGGCAAACATGACGTGCAGCGTCGACCAGCTCGCCTCGTCCTCCGGCATCGGCATCACGGCGCTTATGGTCTCACCCTCGCCCAGGGGCAGCAGGTTGACGAAGGCCTTGCCGCGCGCCTGCGGCGCGCCGAGCGGCAGCCGCCAGACCTTGAGCTTGTAGACGATGCCGCGGCTGGAGAAGAACAGCACCGGCGTGTGGGTGTTGGCGATGAACAGATTGGAGACGAAATCGTCCTCGCGCGTGGCCATGCCGGAACGGCCCTTGCCGCCGCGACGCTGGGCGCGGTAGGCCGACACCGGCACGCGCTTGACGTAGCCACCATGGGTGACGGTGACCGCCATATCCTCGCGCTGGATCAGGTCCTCGATGTCCTGCTCGAACTCGTTGTCGAGGATCTCCGTGCGCCTGGGTGTCGCGAACTGCTCCTTGATTTCGAGCAACTCCTTGCGCATCAACGCAAAAAGCTTGTCGCGGTCTCCCAGCAGCTCGAGATAGCCCTCGATCAGCTTGGCGACCTCGCCCAGCTCCTCGGCGATCTTGTCACGTTCGAGGCCGGTCAGTCGCTGCAGGCGCAGCTCGAGAATGGCGCGGGCCTGCGCCTCGGAGAGCCTATAGGTGCCGTCGGCCGCCACCTCGCGGCCCGGCTCGGCGATCAGCAGGATCAGCGACGCCACGTCGGATGCCGGCCATTCCTTGGCCATCAGCCGCTCGCGGGCGACCACCGGGTCGGGCGACCGCCGGATCATCGCGATCACCTCGTCGATGTTGGCGACGGCGATGGCGAGGCCAACCAACACGTGGGCACGATCGCGCGCATGGTTGAGTTCGAACTTGGTCCGCCGCGTGAGAACCTCGGCGCGGAAGCGGATGAATGCCTCGAGCAGCTCCTTGAGGTTCATCAACTTCGGGCGACCGCCATCCAGCGCCAGCGAATTGACGCCAAACGAGGTCTGCAGCGGCGTGAAGCGGTAGAGCTGATTCAGCACGACGTCGGCCATGGCATCGCGCTTCAGCTCGATCACCATGCGCACGCCGTCACGATCACTCTCGTCGCGGACCTCGGAGATGCCCTCTACCCGCTTGTCGCGCACCACTTCGGCAATGCGCTCGTGCAGGCGCGCCTTGTTTTCCTGGTACGGAATCTCCGAGATGATGATCGACTCGCGACCACCGCGGCCCTCTTCGATCCGCGTCTTGGCCCGCATGATCACCGAGCCACGGCCGAGTTCATAGGCGGCACGAATGCCGTTGCGGCCGAGGATAGTGGCGCCGGTCGGGAAGTCCGGCCCCGGCACGTGCTCCATGAGCTGGGCGATCGTCAGTTCCGGATTGTCGATCAGCCCGCAGCAGGCATCGATCAGCTCGCCGAGATTGTGCGGCGGAATGTTGGTCGCCATGCCGACGGCAATGCCGCCCGCACCGTTGGCCAGCAGGTTCGGGAACGCCGCCGGCAAGACCACGGGTTCCAGCGTGGTCTCGTCGTAGTTCGGCTGGAAATCGACGGTGTCCTTGCCGATATCGGCCAGCAACGCTTCGGCGACACGGGCCAGGCGTGCCTCGGTGTAGCGCATCGCCGCCGGCGGATCGGCGTCCATCGAGCCGAAGTTGCCCTGCCCTGCGATCAACGGCAGGCGCATGGAGAAGTCCTGCGCCATACGCACCAGCGCGTCGTAGATCGATTGGTCGCCGTGTGGGTGATATTTGCCCATCACCTCGCCGACGATGCGCGCGGATTTGCGGAAGGCGTGCGTCGAGTCGAAGCCACTTTCCTTCATCGCGTGCAGGATGCGGCGCTGCACGGGCTTCAGCCCGTCGCGCGCATCCGGCAGGGCGCGCGCCACGATCACGCTCATCGCGTAATCAAGGTAGGAGCGGCGCATCTCCTCTTCGATCGTGATCGGCGCGATATCGTGCGAAGGCTGCTGCGGCGGTGGCGCGTCGGAGGGCGGCGGCGGTGGCGGAAGGATCGTTTCGTCGCTCACGGAAACCTGGTTTTTACTCGTAATTTTGGCCCCGCCAGAGGGTCCGGCCGAACAAGGCGGCACACTACCAAACTAGCCTTGGAACACCAACAAAAAACGCGCCGGAGACAGGTCTTTAACCGTTTGATTTTATTGACTAAATTGTCACCGAAAATAGCCTCCGGAAAGGTCTTGGATTGCCCCCAGAATCGGCCTCTAAAAGCCCCTCGATCGCGGTCTTCGACATGGGCGGCGTGCTGCTCGACTGGAACCCGCGCCACCTCTATCGGAAGTTGATCGCCGAACCCCAGGAAATGGAGCGTTTCCTCGCCACCGTGACCACCTCCGAATGGCACCAGGTGCAGGATCACGGCGGCGACCCCGTGGAATCGACACGCCGCCTGCAGGCGGAAAACCCCGGCCAGGAGGCACTGATTGCCGCCTTCTACGATCGTTTCGACGAGATGTGCGACCACGCCTTTTCAGACATGGCCGATCTGGTCGAACGGCTCCACCGCGCGGGAACGCCCCTGTATCTCCTGTCCAACGCACCCGGCTTCCTCGACGCCTGGTTGCGCGGGCCGGCCCATGGCCGGCACCCCTTTCTCGCGCGCTTCCGCGACTACGTGGTATCCGGGGCCGTCGGCTGCTCCAAGCCGCAGCCTGAGATCTACGATCTCGTCTGCCGGACCGGTCACTTCCAGCCCGCCGACGCCGTCTTCATCGACGACGTGCTGGCGAACGTCGAAGGGGCGCGGTCGTTTGGCATGAGCGGCATTCACCACCGCTCGGCCGACGAGACCGCCCGCGCCCTCCGGACGATGGGATTCCCGATCTAGGGGATTCCCGATCTAGGGGATTCCCGATCTAGAACGGAATGTCGTCGTCCAACTCGGCCTTGCCGCCGCGCGCGGCCGGACGACCGCCGCCGCCGCCTCCACCGCCCGACGGCGGAGCGCTGCCGCCCATGTCGTCGTCCATGCCGCCGCTGGGACCGCCACCGCCGCCTTCGCC
>JAUXRT010000095.1 GCA_030681635.1 Reyranella sp. | reverse complement strand
CCTCGGAGTGATCGATCTCCTTGTGCTTGATTCCGGGCGGCTGGTAGACGGTCGAGCCGGCGACGAGCTTGTGCTGGCCATGGCCCTCGTACTCGAAGATCGCCCAGCCCTTCAGCACGTAGACGAACTGGAAGCTGAGCGCATGGGTGTGGCGCGGCGCGTCGGCGTGCTTGCCAGGCTTGGCGCGGATCACATGGGCGCCGACCTTGCCGCCGGTCAGCTCCTTCAGGCCGAGCGGGCGGTATTCGAAGAACGGCCGCAGCCCGTCCTTCTCGAAACTGTCGGGACCGAGATGATTGACGATGCTCGTGGTGGCGGTGGCGGCGTGGCTGTCGGGCATGGCTTCCTCCTGATCGTTCTGGCGACCAGCATGCCCGGCTTTGTCCCGCTTTGCGAGGCGACTGGTTGCTAGGCGCGTGGCACGCTACCCGGCGCAGCGCACGGCCAGTGCTTCGCAGGTCGAGCCGGCGGGGCCGGCCCGGCAGAAGCGGAGCGCGTTGCCCTTCGCCGTCTCCGCGTCGTTCCCGGTGCCGAACCAGACGCCCTTCTGCGTCCCCTGGGCGGAGGCGATGCACCGCCCGAGGGTGACGTCGCCCGCCTTGCAGCCGGGCTTGGCGCAGCGCGAAAGCGCATCGTTGATCGTGGCCTGCCGGTCGGTCTTGCCCCAACCCAGCCCCCAGGCGCCGGTCGCCGCATCGTAGGCGTAGGTCACCCAATACTGCGGCGCGGCTGGTGGCTTGGTCTGGGCGGCAGCGGCGGCGGCGAATAGGGCGAGGAAGAGGGCAGGGAGGCTGAGCAGGCGAATCATCGATCCTCCGTCGAGAAGTCGCGCCATCTTGAACAATTGGCTTTCCGACTTCAATCGGCAGGGCGTGCGTCAGCAGAACCTTGTCTCAGGCTTTGGTCGGCAGTCCCCAAGGACGATAGACAGGCGTCCGGTCGGCGGGGCGCTCTCTCTTGAGGCGTTCGCTGCCTTCACCGGTAAGGCTCAGCTGGCCGGCGTTCAGCTTGATCAACTTCATCGACAGCAAGAGCTGACGATGGCTGGCCGACACCGGCTGTCTCGGATCGAAACTCAGTTGATGCAGCGCGGCGAGTTCATGTCGGCTGAGGCACGCCTTCGACGGTCGATCCATGGAACCCCCTCCATAGTCTGGGATGAACACTAGTCCCACAGAGGAACGCCTACTGTTCAAAAGAGGACACGTTACGCGCCGACCCTCGGGAACAGCGATGCTCCCGCGCCGTTATCTCTTCGGTCTGGAGGTATAGGATGGTCGCTCACGCTGTCATTGTGGTGGGCGTTTCCACCGGTGGGCTTGAGCCCTTGCGGCGCATCATCGAAGCGCTGCCGAGAAACTGCGGCGCCTCGGTTTTTGTCGTGATGCACAGTGGCGTTTCCCCCAGCATTCTTCCCGAAATCCTGGGCTGGCATGGAAGGGTCAGTGTGTCGTTCGCAGAGGACGGTGAGTCGATCGAAGCCGCGCATGTGTATGTGGCGCCTCCGGACCATCACATGGTCGTGGACAGTGACCGCATCCGGTTGAACCAGGGCCCGAAAGTCCATGCGACCCGCCCCGCCGCCGATCCTTTGTTCATCTCCGCCGCCAATGCCCATGGCAATCGCGTCGTGGGCGTTGTGCTGAGTGGAGAAGGCGTCGACGGGGCTGCCGGGCTGGTGGCGATCAAGGCGGCCGGCGGGTGCGCACTGGTCGAGGATCCACGGGACGCACCTGTCCCTTCGATGCCGGCAGCGGCCGTCGCCGCGGATTCACCCGAATCCTTGCACATAGATGCTCTGGTCGACCGCGTTGCCGAATTCTGCTCGCTCGTTCATTCGGGCAGGGCCGTCGACCTTTCTCTCCTCGACCAGGCTGCGCTGCCGTGACGGCAAGTCGATTGTGTCCGCATGCACTTAATTGAAAGGGCAATGATATCGCTGCGCGGCGTTGGCCCTGCAAGCGTGGACTATCTCGTTTGCGCGTTCGGGAGGCAGACCATGTTGAACCGTTCTCTTCTCACTGTTCTTGCTGCCACGGCGCTGTCCACGTCAGTGCTTGTTGCTCCGGCGGTCTTTTCCCCGGCGGCCGCCCAGATCGGTGTCTATATCGGCGCCCCGCCGCCGGTCCGGGTCGAAGTCGTGCCCGTGGCGCCCGCCGGCCAGACCTGGCGGCCGGGTTACTGGAACTACGAAAACACGCAGCATGTCTGGGCGCCCGGCAGCTACATCGTGACAGAGCCGAACGCGCGCTATGTCCCCGACCACTGGGTCGAGTATCAGGACAATGGCCGCGCAAACTGGAAGCGCGAAGACGGCCGGTGGGAGAAGAACTGATCCCGGCAATCGGACAATCCATTCGACAGCGAAGCGGGGCGCTCAGGCGCCCCGCTTTTTTGGCAAACTGCCCGCTATGCCGCGAGCGGCGCGGCGTGTTCCGGTGGTACCAGGAGGAAGGGCAGGCGTATGCGGACGGTCGTTCCGCTCTCCGCCACCGGCGCCAGGACGATCGTCCCGCCAAGCTGGCGCACGAAGATTGCCACGTAGTCGGAGCCGCGTTTCTCCTGGCTCTTCTCCCCGTCGCCTGCCTTGATGCCGATACCGTCGTCGGCAACGGAAAGCTCGATCTCCTCGCCCGCGCGTTCGACGCCAAGCACGATCTTTCCGCTGCCGCCGGGGAAGGCATGCTTGATGGCGTTGGTCGCCAGTTCGTTCACCAGGAGGCCGAAGGGCACGGCGCGCTCAGGGTCGATGTCCAGCGCCTCGGCCGCCACTTCGATGACAATGCCCGAGGTGTCTCCCAGCAGGCTCGCCCGCATGGTCTTGGCGATCTCGCGCAGATAGTCGCCCACGTCGATGGCGCGGCCGTGGCTCGAATGGGAGATCAGGTCGTAGAGCTGGGCGATGGCGCCGATGCGGGCCTGCATGGCGCGATAGCCCGGCACGCAGGGCGCGGCCGTGAAATTGACCTCGTAGGCGATCAGGCCGACCACGATCTGCAGGTTGTTCTTGATCCGGTGCGAGATCTCGTTGGCAAGGCCGAGCGCATCGCGTTCGCGCTGCTTGCGGTCGGTGATGTCCTCGAACACCAGCAGCATGCGATGGGCATGGTTGCCGGGCTGGGAGATCTTGCGTGCATTGAGGTTGAAGACGCGCCGGCCGAGGCCCGGGAAGTCGTCCTCGATCTCGAAGCTCTCGATCGGCTTGTTCTCCGGCAGCACCTTCTCCATCAGATGGCGCAGTGCCGGCACGTCCCACTGGTGCTGGCCGAGGTCGGCCAGGCGCCGGCCGCGCGTCGCCGCCTCGGTGATGCCGAACATCGTGAGGAACGCCCTGCTGGCGGTCACGATCGTCATGTCGTCCTCGAGCACGACCAGCGGATCGCGGATCGTGTCGACGATGCTT
>JAUXRT010000084.1 GCA_030681635.1 Reyranella sp. | reverse complement strand
CGGCCGCCCAGGGCTTCGGCATGGCTGGCGGCACCCACGGCCTTGACCATTTCGAAGATGCGCTTGCGCACCCGGGCTTCCCGGATCTTGTAGTAGGCGCGCACCAGCTCGAGGGTCTCGCGCTTGATCAGCGGGTCCTTTTCCTGCTCGAACGGCGTACCGGTCTCGCCGAACCCGCCCTTGCGGCCACGTCCCGACATCGGCCGGCCGGCCAGCGCATTGGCCGGCATCTCGTCGAAGAAATACGACACCGGCACGTCCAGCACCTTGGCGAACTCGTACAGCCGGCTCGACCCGACACGATTGGAGCCACGTTCGTACTTCTGGACTTGCTGAAACGTCAGCCCGACGGCATCGCCGAGTTTGGTCTGGCTCATGCCGAGCAAAGTGCGCCGCTGGCGCATCCGCGCGCCGACATGGGTGTCTACAGGGTGTGATCTAGCCATCGTCTATGTCCTTGATTTCTGACTGTGTCAGTTCGTAGGGATCTTCGCGGTCTTCACCAGCTCCTTGATGACGACCATCTCCTTGGCGACATGGGCGTCGAACTGGGTGGGTGCCATAGGCGCGATATCGGCGCCGAGCTTGGCCAGCTTCTCGGTAATCTCGGGGTTCCTCAGCACCACCACCGCCTCGCGGTTGAGCTTGTCGACAATGGCGGGGGGCGTGGTGCCGGGCGCGAACAGGCCGAGCCAGACGTTATAGGAAGAGTTCGGAACACCTGCCTCGACCGTCGTCGGCACCTCGGGCAGGAGCCTGGAACGCTGATCGGTGCCGCAGGCCAACGCCGCCAGCCGGCCGTCTCTGATCGCCCCCAGCACACTCACGACGGAGATGAACGCGAAATCGGTGCGGCCGGCGATCAGGTCGGCCATCATTTCAGGCGTGCCGCGATAGGGCACGTGAAGCCCCTCGATGCCGGCCATGGCACGGAACTGCTCGGCATTCATGTGCGCCGCAGATCCGACGCCGCCCGAGCCGTAGGTTATCTGGCCGGGTTTTTCCTTGGCCCGCGCCACCAGATCGGCCACCGACTTGATGCCCGTGGACGGCGCCGTCACCAGGATGTTCGGCATCGCCGTCAGCATGGTCACGCCCTTGAAATCGGCGAGTGTGTCGTACGGCAGGGCGGAGTAGATCGCGGGATTTGCGGTATGCGCCGAGGAGACGATCATCAGCGTGTAGCCATCGCCGGGCGCCTTGGCGACCGTAGCCGAGCCGATGGTACCGCCGGCGCCGGGACGGTTCTCGACGATCACCGGCTGGCCCATCGACTGGCGCAGATTGTCGGCGATGATGCGGGCAACCACGTCGGTCGTGCTGCCGGCCGAGATCGGCACGACGATGCGGATCGGCTTGGAGGGGTAATTGTCGGCGCGGACAGCGCCAGTTGCCGCCAGCGCGACGGCCGAGGCGGCGAAGACTCTCCGGCCGAGCGGCTTCACGACCTCACCGCCGGCACACCGCCGCGCGAGCCGTTGTTGAAGCGATCACCAAAGCCCGGCGCCAGCTCGCGGCCTTCATGCAGGTTCAGCCACAGGCGCAGCAGCAGGCGTTGCTTGTCGGGCGTATCGCCGTCGCGAAAGGCGGTACGGGTATGGATGATGACGTAGTTGTTGAGAAACTGGATGTCGCCCGGCTGGAAATCCATGGTGAGGCAGAGCTCGGGCGTGATCGCGAGGTCCTCGAGGTACTTGATGGCGACAAGCTCGAGCGCGGTCAGCGGCTTGCCTTGCTTGTCGCGTGCCGTACGGCTCGACTTGGAATTGAGGCAGCACGAGACCTTGCCGGCATACTCGGAGAATACCGGCATATCAGGTGTCGTGGCGTTGAGCTCCCGGGTCGGGCCCTCGCCGCGTGTATCGTGCGGGAAGCCGCGGCGCAGGATGGGCAGGTACTCGGGATGCTCCACCACAAGGCGATTGTAGATCGACACGGCGCTGGAGATCATGCTGCGTCCGCCTTCGGCTGCCTCGCGCACACAGAGCAGGCCGACGCAGTCGGACGGGTCGTTGTGCGGATTGGCGGCGGCGGCGGTGGTGTAGAGCCTTGTATTGACCTCGTCGTAGTCGTCGCCCTTGTCGGCGACATGGGTCATCAGCTCGCCACGCGTGTTCTGGAAAACCGGCACGCCGAGATGCACGCCGATGCCCCAGTAGATCGTCTTGACGGTGTCGAGGTCGTACCTGTCGACCGGGATGCCGCGGAGCAGGAAGAAGCCACGGCCATGCTCGAGGTCGCGCGCGAGGCGCGCGAGCGTGGATCCGAACGCAGGAATGGGGAAGTCGGCGGCATCGAAGTTTGGCGGCACGAGACCTTTGCCGCGCACATTGGTGACAGCTGCGTCAATTTCGGCGAGATCCCCTGCCGTCAGGTGATAAAGCCAGGCTGAATCGAACCGATGGTCGGCCGCCAACCAGGCGGACTTGTCCCGAACCATCGCGATCGTTCCATCCATCGTTGTCTCCCGGCCGGTGGCGGCGAAGGATATACGAATATTCGAACAATTGTAAAAGAGGAGAGATCGACGCTCACCGCGCCGGCAGGTTCTCGCGAAACAAATCGATCGTTTGGCGGAAACCTTCAAGCCTGTAGTGCAGTTCGCCCATGACGATGGCCTCACCGTCCCAGCCAAAGTAGGTACGGCAAACCACGACGGTCGGATGACCGGGCTTGACCTTGAGCTTCTGGGCGACACGGCCCGCCGCCACACCGCCGGCAATATCCTGACGCACACGGTGAGCACGGATCTTGCGGATGCGTTCGATCTGCAAGATCAGCGGTTCGGTGGCGATGCGCCGTCGCGGCAGGGCGCGCCCGACCGAGACCGGCATGAAGGTCAGCGAGAAGAACGGTGCCGCCGCCTCGGCTGGCGTCGCCAGCCGCTCGATCAGGAAGATCTTGTCGCGCGCACCCAGGCCGAACAGCTGGGCGAAGTCCGGATACTGCCGTCCCAGCACAGGTTGGGCCGAAAGCACGACCGAACGTTGAGTGAGATTGCGGTCGATCAGATCCTCGACGGTGCGGATCGCCCAGGTCGATCCCTCGGAGAAGCGCTCGACCAGCGTCGTACCGCGACCGGGGTGCCGGCGAATCTGACCGTCGCTTTCAAGCCGCTGCAGGGCGCTGCGCACGGCATAACGCGACATGGCGAACTCGGCGATCAGCTCGCTCTCGGTCGGGAAGCCCTTGGCATAACGACCTGAGGCGATACGAGCGCGCAACTCCTTCGCGAGTTCGAAGCCTACAGTCGACGTTCCCCTGCCTGCCATCGTTCCGGTCTAGACTCTCGCCATCCACTGCTCAAGGAATACCCGCAAAAAGGGTGTCGGGAAAGCCGACCGCACGCATCGCGATAGGCGCCATTGCGAGGCTCCTACCGTCCCGGGCGAGGACATGAACGGCGCCGCCTAGCCGCGCAGCACCCTTCCCGCCTTCGCGTCGGTAAGCCGTCCCTGCTCCCAGGTGACCGCGCCGTTCACCACCGTGTATTCGACGCCGCGTGACGGCATCACGATGCGCTTGGCACCGCCCGGCAGGTCGTGACGGCGCTCACCGTGGTTGGACGAGCCGATCGCCGCGGGATCGAAGATCGCCACGTCGGCCGGCGCGCCCTTCCTGAGGCGGCCGCGATCTTTTAGTCCAAAGAGATCGGCGGGATCGGAAGTGAGCTTGCGCACGCCTTCCTCCAGCGTGATCGCCTGCTTCTCGCGCACCCAGGTGCCCAGCAGATAGGTCGGGTAGCCGGCATCGCACAGCATGTCGACATGCGCGCCGCCGTCCCCTAGCGCCATCAGGATGGCGGGATTGTTCAACAGCTCGCGCATGCGGTCCTCGCGCGTGTTCCACGAGGAGATGGTGAGCTCGGTGTCGAGATCGTCGGCCAGCACGACATCGAGGAAGGCATCGACGCTGTCCTTGCCTTGCAACGCGCCGATCTCGGCGATCGACTTACGCTCCAGATGTTTTAGCGCCGGGTTGCGCACATCGTGGACCACGACACGGCGCCAGTCGCTGAAACCAGTCGGGTTCTTGAGGTCGGCGCGGAACTGCGCGCGGAAGGCCGGATCGGCATAGACCTTCTTCTGCGCTTCTTTCGAGGTGTCGGCGAACACGCGCTTCCAGGCCGGGAAGGCAGCGAAGGCGAAGGGATTGTCCATGTTGCATTCGCG
>JAUXRT010000082.1 GCA_030681635.1 Reyranella sp. | reverse complement strand
GGCAATGTCGCTCATTCTCTTGTCCTTCCCGTATTCTTCTCAAATCCGTTTCGCCGTAGGGGGCTGGCGATTTCCGGCGTTCCTAACATAGCTCCCCGGCCATTGGCTAGGGTCGAAAAGCCCACAGAATCAGGCACTTGTAGCCCTTATCCGATAAGCGACCCGTCAAATCATCGCCATACCGCCATTGATGTGCAGCGTCTGGCCGGTGACGTAGGCTGCCTCTTCGCTCGCCAGATAGACCACACCGGCCGCGATCTCGTCGGGCGTGCCCAGCCGGTCGGCGGGCACCCGGGCAAGAATGCCCTTCTTCTGGTCGTCGGTCAGTCCGTCGGTCATCGGTGTTGCGATGAAGCCCGGCGCCACGCAATTCACCGTGATGCCACGCGAGGCAAGTTCCTGCGCCAGCGACTTCGACATGCCGATGAGGCCTGCCTTGGCAGCGGCATAATTGGCCTGACCGGGATTGCCGGTGACGCCCACGATCGAGGTGATGCTGACGACCCGGCCGAAACGACGCTTCATCATCCCGCGCATGACGGCGCGGGTGAGCCGGAAGGTGCCGGTGAGATTGACCTGGAGCACCTTCTCCCATTCCTCGTCCTTCATGCGCATCGAAATGTTGTCGCGCGTGATGCCGGCGTTGTTCACCAGAATGTCGAGCTTGCCCATCGCCGCCTCGGCTTCCTTGGCAAGGCGGTCGATGTCGGCCGCATCGTCCATCTTGGCGGCAACGACATGCGCCCGCTCACCGAGCGACGCCTTGAGTTGCTCCAACGCCTCGGCGCGCGTGCCCGACAGCGTGACCGTGGCGCCCTGCCGGTGCAGCGCGCGGGCGATCGCGCCGCCGATACCGCCCGAAGCGCCGGTGATGAGGGCCGTCTTGCCGCTCAGGTCGAACATGGCCTTCCCTCCCTCAGACCGTCTTCAGAAAGGCATCGATGTCCTGGGGCGCATTCAGGGCAAGGCCCGTCATGTCCTTGTCGATGCGCTTCACGAGGCCGGACAGCACTTTGCCCGTGCCGCACTCGACCAGCACCTCGACGCCCGTCGACTTCATGTATTGCACGCTCTCGCGCCAACGCACGAGGCCGGTCACCTGTTCCACCAGCCGCTGCTTGATGGCCGTCGGATCGCTGATCTCGGACGCCAGCACGTTGGCGATCAACGGCACCCGCGGCGGCATCAACGTCACCTGCTCGAGTGCCGCCTTCATCGCATCGGCCGCCGGTTGCATCAGCGAACAATGGAAGGGCGCGCTGACCGGCAGCAGCATGCCGCGCTTGCAGCCGCGTGCCTTGGCCGCCTCGATCGCCCGCTCGACGGCGCCCTTGTGGCCGCTCACGACGACCTGGCCGCCACCGTTGTCGTTGGCGACCGCCACCACCTCGCCTTGCGCGGCCTCCTTGCAGGCCTCCTGGGCCGCCTCCAGCTCGATGCCGAGCAGGGCCGCCATGGCACCGACGCCTACCGGAACGGCCTTCTGCATCGATTGCCCGCGCAGCTTCAGAAGGCGCGCGGCGTCTGCGACTTTCAAAGTCCCGGCCGCGGCCAGGGCCGAGTATTCACCCAGGGAGTGACCGGCGACATGGGAGGCCAGCGCCGACAGCGGCTTGCCGCCGTCCTTCTCGATGATGCGGATAATGGCCAGGCTGACGGCCATCAGGGCCGGCTGGGCATTTTCGGTCAAGACCAGGTCGTTTTCCGGCCCTTCCCGCATCAACTTGGACAGGTTCTGCTTCAGCGCCTCGTCGACTTCACCGAAGACGTCCCGGGCGGTAGCAAACGCTGCCGCGAGGTCGGCACCCATGCCGACGGCCTGCGATCCCTGGCCCGGAAAGACGAAAGCCCGACGCATGCGCGATTTCCCCCTGATTTGACGCGAATTGGCGCAGTCATAACGGGGTACAAGATGCAGTCAAGACGCGCCGGGAACGGCTTGATTTCGAGCCGCAGGCCTGTATAACCCCCGCTCTTCGGGGCCTAAATCGGCCTCGATCTCCTTGCCGGTCCAAGCATTCTGCGAAGGGCCGGCTAGATCCGGGCGGTTGCCGGTCGACCTCATGCTC